>JAFXJH010000106.1 GCA_017532425.1 Clostridia bacterium
CGAGCTGATACTGCGTAAGGCCTCTACGCGTTCTGAGCTCATGCAGAAAATTACCAAAACTATAGTCTCTCATAATATCCTCCGTCTGCTTGCTGATTACATTATATCACGAAAGATGTGTCTCTTCAAGGCGGAAGATATCTACCGCAGGTAGAAAAAGCGCACCTGCTTTACGGCAGGCGCGCTGACGGGAAGGCTTTCTTGTTTTGTAAACTCAAAAAAAGAGCCCCGCGTGAGGCGGGGCGAGAGATCATTTCTTTTCGATGGGAAGCCATACCTGGACATTTCGTTCATTTTTCGGTTTCCAATGGTATACAGCGAGTTCGGGACCTTTTGCCAGTTGAAATCCCATTTCGGGCATCCACTCGGTTAAAATTTTTATTCTTAAGCCAAGAAGATCAAAATAATCGCAGATAGTGCTTTTCGTGTCACTTGTTTCGAAAATTACGTATGTGGTTTTCGGAATTTCAACTGTTTTAAGATTTAAAGATTCTACAAAATCAACACCCGTTACAGCGTGATTATATAGATTTTGCCGCTCATAACTATCAAGTTTGTGACAGTAATAATAGTCATATCCATTATCGTCTACGCTAGTGATTACACAGTATGCGTCATCGTCTCCCGAAGCACCCTTCAGGAACCATTGCTTGCCTCTGGTGGAAATAAACAGTTCTTCCTCTTGCTTTTCACGGTCTTTTCCGTATGGAGCTCCTGTAAAATGTGCTTTGAATCCCGTCAAGATCATTTCGTCTTTTTCTTCGATTCTGTAATTCATAGTGCTACCGCCTTCAAGTGAAATTTTTATTGACAAGCGAGAGAAGGACTTGAGCTTACTTCCGTCTGCGCGCGCCTGCGACGGAGTAATACCGTGGAATTTTTGAAATGCTTTAGAAAAGCTGTCGGGGCTGTCATAACCGTATTTCAGAGCAATATCTATTACTTTTGCTTTTCCGCTTGCAAGCTCTGCGCCTGCTAATGACAGACGGCGCAGCCTGATATATTCCCCAAGCGTGTATCCGCAAAGAATACTGAATACTCTTTGGAAATGATAGCTTGAAGAAAAGCTTTCGGCGGCTACCTTTTCGTAATCGATCTCCTCTGTTATGTTTTCCTCGATGTAGTCAATAGCTTTTTGAATTCCGGTGATCCAGTCCATTGTCTATCCCTCCTGTCTGTCTGAATTTTATCAGAAAGCGTTTATAAAATCCCGACATTCTGTGCGAAGATATATCGGATATATTATACTGTGACAATATTTGATAATCAATAAAAATAGCACGACTATAGAAATACAGCCATGCCGGAATGAAGATAAAATAAAAAGAAATGTTTTTAGCCAAGGAAAAGGGTTGAGAGTCTGAGAGAAGGGGAAAAACTTCGGCGTTTGAGATGGTTTTCTCCTTCTCTCAGTTAATCTTTATGACTTTGTCTACACATTGACACGGTTGTAGAAATACAGCCGTGCTATTTCCTCTGATTTATTACAGGTTTTCTTATATAATCTGCAAATACCTCAAAATAAACGCAAACACAAATATCGTGAACGAGCAGCAGACGGTGGTAAATAAAACTATCTGCCGTGCGAGCTCGGCGTGGCTGTGCATACTTTTGGACATTATGTAGCTCGTTACCGCGGTAGGGCTTGTTCCGAGCACCATGACGAGAGCAATCGAATTTCCGCGAAGTCCGAGTAAGTATGCAATCGAAATGAACGCGGCGGGCATTACGATAAGCTTTATAATACTTGCGACGACAGCCTCGGGCATGATGCGTACCTTTTCCTCGGAAGGACTTACGGCTCCGAGCGAAAGAAGGGCAAGAGGAGTTGCTATATTCTTTAAATAGTTAAGCGAATCGGTCGCGATTTCGGGAAGCTTTATTCCGAAGATCATAAAGGGTAAGGAAATGATTATCGACCATATAAGCGGGTTTGTCGATATGTTTTTAATAATGTTCAAAACGAGCTTACCAAAGGACATACGCTTTTCACGCGGCATATTGATAGTCAGAGTCGCGGTGGCAAGAATGTTTGAAAGTATTATTATAAACGGTGTAGCGCAGGCGATCGCGGTAGCACCCGACTCGTCAAGCATGGTCTCCGCAAGAACGAAGCCGATTATCGAGAAGTTTGCGCGGAAGGTTCCGTGTACGAAAGAACCGCGTTTTTCAAGCGGAAGGAAGAAATAGGCTCCGATGGAAACGAGCAGAAACGTAATGAATATCGCCGCCATACAGAAGATTATTGCCGACATTTCGGGAAGCTGTGAAAGATCTGCCGAAACAAGCTTTGAGAAGATGTATACGGGAAGCGCGACCTTAAAGACAAGCTTGTCACACTGGTCGAAGAAGCTTCTCGTCAGCATTTTTCTCGAAAGAATGTTTCCGAGAAGGATCATAAAAAGTATAGGTGCAACAGCGCTGAGGCTGTATATAAAGCATTCAAGCAATGGGATTCATCTCTTTTCTGTTTTATCGAAGCTCAACTATAGTGACTCCGGTGTCGCCCTCGCCCCAATTTCCGAGGCGGAAGGTCTTTATTCTCTTGTCGCTTTTGAAGAAGTTCCAAAGATATTTTTTGAGCGCGCCCGTACCCTTGCCGTGGATAACGCGGACGGTGGATATACCTGCAACGGTAGCGTTGTCAAAATATTTGTC
The DNA here is from genome assembly GCA_017532425.1 of Clostridia bacterium. GTDB lineage: Bacteria > Bacillota > Clostridia > Oscillospirales > CAG-272 > SIG672. The sequence continues at coordinate 2,659 of JAFXJH010000106.1, forward strand.
AAGCTCGATGCGCGCTTCCTCACCGTTCATTCCGCGAAGGTCGATCTCGGGAGAAAAGCTTTTCGTTATAGATTCGGTAACGACCGCTTTCGGGATTCGCTTCTTTTTCTCGTCCATAAAGATTATGCCTTCAGCATCCTCGCTGAGCATAAGATTCTTTACAGAGGTTTTAAGGGTCATAATTCCCGCGCGCACGGATGCGTTGCCGTCCTTGTCGGGCTCGCTGACAAGAGTACCGACCTGATTTATGTCGATAAGAATGACCGTGTCACCCTTTTTGAGCTTTCTCGGCAGAACGTAATTTTCGACCTTGTGCTCAATAACGGGGTCGACCTTGTTTTTGCTCGATTTGAGGGATGCGCGGATGTTTGCACGTGCCTTTTCAAGCTCGCTTGCTGCTCTTTCGCTATCTCTGGCTCTCTTGGCTTTTTCAAGCTCTGCCATAACGTATTCTGAGGTAGCACGCGCGTTTTCGATTATTTCGGCAGCCTTTGCAAGCACTCTTTCCTTTTCGCGCTCGGCGGCGGCAAGGTCTGCGGCGGCCTTGCTCTTTGCCTCGCGCAGGATGCTCTCGTGCTCAAGGCGCATTCTTTCTGCCTCCTCGACCTTCTGCTGACTCTCGATACGGTCGCTTTCAAGCTTTTCGATAACGTTTTCAAAGCGCTTGCTGTCCTCGGCTATAAGGCTCCCCGCGCGCTCGATTACGCTTTCCTTCAGTCCGAGACGGGATGCTATAGCAAACGCGTTAGACTTTCCGGGAGCGCCTATTATCAGCTTGAAGGTAGGCGAAAGCGTTTTTATATCGAATTCGCAGGCGGCGTTGCAAACCCCGGGAGTTTCAAGCGCATAGACCTTCATTTCGGAGTAGTGGGTGGTCGATGCAGACCACGCGCCGCTCTGACGCACCTGCTCGGTTATAGCGACGGCAAGTGCGGCACCCTCGGTGGGGTCCGTGCCTGCGCCAAGCTCGTCGAAGAGAACAAGACTCTCATTATCCGCCTCGTCGAGAATAGAAACGATAGTCTTCATATGAGCGGAGAAGGTCGAGAGCGACTGCTCAATGCTCTGCTCATCACCGATGTCGGCAAGCACCTTGTCAAATACTCGTATCTGTGAGCCCTCTCTTGCGGGAATGTGCATACCGCTTTGCGCCATAAGTGTGAAAAGTCCGAGTGTTTTGAGTGATACCGTCTTACCGCCCGTGTTGGGACCGGTTATAACGAGAGTATCAAAATTTTCTCCGAGGCTGACGTCTATCGGGACAGCCTTGTGCTTGTCAAGCAGGGGATGGCGAGCACCGATTATGTTTATAAAGTCGGATATTATAGGCTCGACAGCCTTCATTCTCCAGGAAAGCTCTGCACGCGCAAATATAGAGTCGAGAAGAATTATGTTCGAATAGTTGAGCACGAGTGCGGAGGCAAAGCCCGCGACCTCGGCTGAAAGATTTGCGAGTATGCGCTCGATCTCTGCACGCTCCTCAGCCTCAAGACGTCGGAGCTCGTTGTTTGCGTCAACAACGGCAACAGGCTCGATAAACAGGGTAGCACCCGATGAGGACGCGTCGTGAACAAGACCGCTTATTTCCGATTTGTGCTCGACCTTTACGGGAATAACGTAGCGTCCGTTTCGCATCGTTACTATATTGTCCTGCAGGGTCTTTGAATACTGCGGACTCGTTATATAGTTCTGAAGCATGTCGCGTATACGGTTGTTGGTGTTTCTTATGTTTTTACGGATAGCTGCAAGCTGAGGCGTTGCGTCGTCTGATATCGTATCCTCGGTGATTATAACACGCTTTATTTCTTTTTCGAGCGTGGGATTTTTGAAAATACGGTCGAATATCTCTCCGAGAGTGCCGCAGGATACGTTTTTCGAGCCCGAATAGGCTATAAGTCCGGCAGAAACGTAGAGAAGGTCTGCGACGTCAAGAAGCTCGCGCAGAGTAAGCGAAGCACCCTTTACGGCGCGGTCTACAGAGTCGCATACGTCGCGTATTCCGCCAAATGAGGGTGCGCCGTTTACCGAGGTCATATGCTTTGCATCGGTAGTCTGCGTGAGCAGCTTTTTAACGCGCGAAACATCAGCCTCGGGAACGGTCGTGAGTATGAGCTCTCGTCCGCCGTCGGTTGAGGCACATTCGGCAAGTAGGGATAATATTTTATTATATTCAAGTGTTTTTAATGCTTTTGTGAAATTACTCATATTCTGAAAGTTTACCTTTCGTTTAGTAAAGATGTTAAAGTGATTTAAAGTGATTTGTAGAAATTAAGTGACTCAAATCCTCTGCCAAGCTGTGAAAGGGTATACTTTTCGCACACACCTTCAAGCGTGTCAAGCAAAATATCCTCTGCCGAGAAGGCGAAGATACGCTTTTTGCTTGCTCCTATGATGTAGCACATAGCACGGAGCACGTAGCTTGGTATAAAAATGTAAGCGTGAGAGGTGTACGTGTCGGGAGAGTTTGATTCAAACAGACATTCGCGGCATTTTACCGTGCCGCCGACAGGATCGAGATAGTATTCGCCTGCAGTCTTTCCGCACGATTCGCAGGCGCTTATGTCGGGAGTAAGACCGATAAGACAGAGCACGCGAAGCTCGAAAACGCTTTTTATAAGCTTTAAGGGCTTGTCCGAAAGAAGAATGTGGAAGGTGTTGAGAGCAAGGGAGAGAAGCTCGCTCTGATCCTCGTTTTCGACAGAGACCTCGCATAAAAGGTCGGCAAAGTACTGCGCAAGGGCAAATTTGCAGATGTCCGAGCGGATATCGAAGAAGTTTTCGATAAGGCAGGCTTCTCCGAGGGTGTATTTGTCTCCGCGCACGGCTATTGTAAGCTCATCATAGCAGAAGAGCTGTGTCGCCGCCATACGGTGGCTTTTTATACTGCGCACGCCCTTGCAGTAGACAGATATTTTTCCGAGCTCGGGTGTGAGAATGGTGAGTATCTTGTCGCTTTCCCCGACCGCGGTTTCGCGAATGACAAGACCGTTTGTCTTTACTGTCTGCGGCATGGCTCAGTCTTCGTTCTTGAAGCCGAAATTGCTTATGATTATATCGCTGTCACGCCAGTTTTCCTTGACCTTTACCCAGATATCAAGGAATATCTTCGTTCCGAAGAATTTTTCCATATCCTCACGGGCATAAGAAGCGATCTTTTTGAGTGTTTCGCCCTTTTTGCCTATGATTATACCCTTGTGATTTTCGCGCTCGCAGAAGATCTCGGCTCTTACGTTTATAATGTTTTTTTCTTCCTTGAAATCCTCGATGATCACGGCTGTACCGTGAGGGATCTCGTTGTCAAGCAGACGGAGAAGCTTTTCGCGGATAATTTCTGCGGCTATCTGCTTTTCGGGCTGATCGGTAAGATCGTCGCTGTCAAAGAACCATTCTCCCTCGGTAAGAAGCTTGGACGCTTCGTCGATAACTATCTCAACGCCGTCGTTTTTGAGTGCGGAGATCGGAATTACCGAAGCGAAATCGCAGAGCTCTGCGTAAGCGCGGATAGTCTGACCTATCTGCTCGTGACTGCAGGCATCCGTTTTGTTGAGTACGAGGATTATGGGAAGCTCCATATCGTTGAGACGGTTTATAAGACCGATCTCGATATCGCCGGGCGCGTAGGAAGCGTCTGCTACGAGGATTGCCGCGTCAACGTCACCGATAGCGCCGTTTATAGAGCGAACCATAAACTGACCGAGCTTGGTCTTGGGCTTGTGCATACCGGGAGTGTCAAGGAAAACGTACTGATCGTTTCCTCTTGTGAGTATTCCCGTGATACGTGTTCTCGTTGTCTGCGGCTTTTTTGAAACTATCGCCACCTTTTCTCCGAGAATAGCGTTGAGAAGGGTGGATTTTCCAACGTTAGGGCGTCCTACTATTGCTATAAAGCCTGTTCTGTATATATTTTCCATAATTTTAATATGCCTTCCTTTTTTTAACTTTATCTTTTTTGTCCCATAAATGTAAGTATCTCTTCCTGACGGGTGAACATTTTCTTTTCGTCCTCGGGAGAGGTCTCGTGATCGTATCCGAGAAGATGGAGCATCGAGTGCACGGTGAGAAAAGCGATCTCGCGCTCGACAGAGTGCCCGTACTCGTTTGCCTGACGGACAGCCGTTTCGTGAGAGATAACGATGTCGCCAAGCACGGCGGGACCGACTCCGAAATCCTCGTCGAAAACGGGGAAGGAGAGCACGTCTGTCGCCCTGTCGACTCCGCGTGACTCGCGGTTCATAACGTGAATGCTCGCGTCGTCAACGACAGTCACCGAAACCTCGGCGGCTCTTTCGAATTTTTCTGCCTTGAGTACTGTGTTTACCGCCTTTTTTATCAGCTTTTCCTCTTTTTTCGTTATGACGGAGGGCTCGCACTCATCACATATATATATCTTGTTTCTTGCAAAAATGTTTTTCATATTTTAACTTCCTGAATTTATTCTACTGATTTTCGCCCTCGCTCTTTCTGAAGCGTCGGGGCTTGTCGCTGTCGCTTTTTGCTATTCTTTCGCGCTCGTATTTATCATAGGCGAGGATTATCTGTCTTACAAGACGGTGACGTACGACGTCGCGCTCGCTGAAGCGGTGGATGGAAATGTCCTCGATCCCTTCGAGGATGGATACAGCCTCCTTGAGACCGCTTCTGTTTCCTCTCGGAAGGTCGGTCTGCGTAAGGTCGCCCGTTACTATAGCCTTCGAGTTGTTTCCGAGACGTGTAAGGAACATTTTCATCTGCTCGGGAGTGGTATTCTGTGCTTCGTCGAGAATGATGAAGCAATCGTCAAGCGTGCGTCCGCGCATATACGCGAGAGGTGCAACCTCGACGATGCCCTTTTCAACGTTGCGGAGATAGTTTTCCGCGCCCATAGTTTCGTAAAGCGCATCGTAAAGAGGACGCAGATAGGGGTCTATCTTGCTCTGAAGATCACCGGGAAGGTATCCGAGACGCTCGCCCGCCTCTACCGCGGGACGCGTGAGGATGATCCTCGATATCTCGTGGCGGCGGAGCGCGGAAACAGCCATCGCGACCGCAAGGAAGGTCTTACCCGTGCCCGCAGGTCCGATACCGAAAACAAGAGTGTTTTTCTTTATAAGGCTGACGTACTTTTTCTGACCGACAGTCTTGGCTTTTATCGGCTTGCCCTTTGCGGTTATGCAAACGCAGTCCGAATCGAATTCGGAAAGCTCCTCGGCTTTTCCGTCCTCGATCATACTCATCGTATATTCGACCTTCTGCTCGGAAATGTCCTCTCCAAGCGTCGAGATACGCTTGAGATAGTTTATTACAGTGAGTGCAAGGTCAACAGAGCGCTCGTCGTCTCCGCTTACCGAAAGCGAGTCGGTGCTTCCGAAGCTGTGCGCTATTCTTACGTTAAAATGCTTTTCGATAAGCTCGGCGTTTTTGTCGTAGCTTCCGAGGATAGCCGAAAGCTGCTCGGCGGAGTCTATCGGGATTATCTTTTCGATCATAGCTTGTAGGAATATCTCCTTTGTTTTGATTTGAATTAATCTGCAAATATCGGTATCTCCGAAGCGATGTCCCTGATACAGCTTATACTGCAGTGAAGAGTGTAAAATTCCTCGTCACACTCGCTCGATAAGCTTTGCGAGACAAGGATACCTTCATCCCCGAGAAGGAGGGCAATCTTTTCGGCAAGCTCGATCTCTGCAAGACGGGAGGCCTCCTTTTCGGAAAGCGGGATATCCTCGATTATATATTTTTTATAAAGCGTGGTTTTTATCGAAATTGGGATCACCTTCCCATTCCACAGCTCCGGATGATCATACGTTTCTATTATATCACAACTCTCGTGCGAATTTCTACCCAAAACAGAAAAATTTATTGCTTTTGAGAAAAAAATAAGTGATTTTTTTTCGGAATTTTCGCCCGTGTAACGTTTTTTTGCGTATATCATAGGGATCTTCACCGAAATACTTTCTTCGGTGAGAGCAAAGATCCGGGCATCCGAGCGCTCAAAGCGGAAGGTCTCGTTTCCGTTGTCCACAAGTCCGCTGACCAGCACCTGACCCTTAAGCACAGCCTCGCCGCTGTTTACAAGCAGCTGACCGCTGTTTACCTCTACCCGAAATATGTACCCGTCGCACAGCGCTACAAGGTTAGATGGGAGGTCCTCGGCTTCACTTGGTGCTACCTTCTTTTCGCGTACAACTATCTCTGCGCTGCTTCCTACGATATTTACACGTATCCAGGATACGTCGGTGTTTTTTATAAGATAGTCTGTGCATATGCTGTCAAGATCAAGCGAGGATATTCTTGCTCCGACCCTTACGCCAAGCTCGGACATTTCACGCCTTATTTCATAATCTGTGATGCTTTCGTTTCCCGAAACGCTTATCTCCCAGATGACGCTTTCCGATAAAAATGTTATAGTCAAAAGCGTGGCGGCACCGAGAAGAAATCCGTACTTTTTCGAAAGAGCCATAAAAAGCGCGGGCAGTCCGCGGCTCTCGCCGAGAGAAAATTCAACGCCTGCCTCGCGCAAATAGGATGTCAGCATCTTTTTTCTGTATAGGTATATCCGAAACGACATTCCGTAGGGGCTGTTTGACATAGCGTTGTACTTTATTTTTTGGCTGAGCAGAAAATTAAGAGCGTCCTCCTTTCGGCTCGTCACGCTTATCTCACAGTATCCGAAAAAAAGCATAAGTATGGTGTCGGTTATGCCGAAATGCTTCGATTTACCCGCTTTTTTCATCTTATAAGCTCCTTTCCTGCCTTTTGTCGATATTCTCACCCGAGGATATCTCAAGGGAGCCTACTTTCCCGCTTATCTGTATCTCGTCTCCGAAAAAATCGTATAGCGTCAGATCACTTCCTAAAAGAGTTATGATCTCGCGGTGAAGCTGTATTTTTATCCTTTCGGGAGAGTATTCAAGTATTTTTCTGCACCCCGAAACGAGTGTTTTTTTGCCGTTTTCTATAAGTATGTGATAGCTTTGGTGAATGATATCTCCCATATGAATATTGATCCTTCCGCAAAAATATAATTAAATATCTACGGAATGTATTTTATTCCGAAACGCCGCTTTTAATTACCTTTACGCTGAAAAAGGAGAGCTCATATGACATATGATACTGAAATAAGTGAAAAAAAGAAGCACCCGTCTGCGTTTTTCGGAATTGCTCTGATATTTTTTCTTATCGCTGTGATAATATATTCGGGAAAGAGCAGAGAGGTGCTGCTTGAAGCTATGATAATGTGTGCAAAAACGGTCGTGCCGTCTGTTTTTGTATTTGCCGTTGCAGGCAATCTTATAGGAAGCGGAGTTGCGTGCTTCCCGCGATTTCTCACGCTTCCGATATCGAAAATATTCGGAGTGGGAAGAGAGGGCGCGGGTGCGCTTTTGCCCGGACTTTTTGCGGGGTTTCCCGTGGGCGTAAGCGCGGCGGTGCGCCTTTACGAGCGCGGAGCGATAAATAAATATGAGCTTTGCAGAATATCGGCGTTTTCCTGCACACCGGGTATGGCTTTCGTGATTTCGGGGGTCGGCGAGGGTATGCTTGGCGATAAAAGAGCGGGCGTTATTATCTATATCTCGGTCATGATTTCGGTCTTTGCCGTGGGATATTTCACAAGAAAAAAGAATTTGCCGAAGGAGGATATTCATACCGCATTTGCAAGCGCGGAGAATATAGATCTGCCAGGTGCACTTGCCAAAGCCGTTACGAAAAGCGGAAGCGCTATGATAGTTATGACCTCATTTGTCCTCTTTTTTTCGCAGATAAGCTTTTTTATAACTCCCCTTGCCTCATTTACGGCATTTCCCGAGCTTTCCGAGGCAATTATCAAATCGCTCCTTGAGGTTTCGCAGGCGTGCAGAGCGGCGGCAGAGCTTGATAAGACACGCGGAATGATCCTTTCGGCATTTGCCTGCGCATGGAGCGGAATATCCTTTCAGATGCAGACATTTGCGCTCGGCGGAAAATATTTCGGTACGTCCGATCTTGTAAGAATAGCGATTTTCCGCCTTTTTACGGCGCTTTCGGCGTGCTCAATATCTGCCGTAATATGTAAAGTGCTTGAAATAACTTGACAAAATATCTTTGGAAGTATATAATAAGGTCGTATAGTGTTGAATTTTGTTAAAACAAATCGGAGAAAAGAAAATATGATAAATAATTTTATCTTTGATCTCGGCAACGTTCTCGTAGACTATAATCCAATGCGATGTATACTCGGATATACACATAATATTTCAGACGCCAATTATATTGCCTCCGAGGTCTTTGCTTCGCCCGAATGGGTAGAGCTTGACAGAGGCACACTTTCGTATGAGGAGGCACTTGAAAGATGGACCTCCCGCATCCCCGAGCGTCTCAGAGATGATGTGCGTACGATTGTCAACAATTTCCATAAGCACCTTCCCGAAAAGAAGGAGATGACCGAAATTGTGAAAAGGCTGAAGGCATCCGGCAAGAAGGTGTATATACTTTCAAACGTAAGCGAGCGCTTTCCGCTTATCGTCGAGGGACTTGAGGTTATGGATATCATTGACGGATACGTTGCTTCGTATCAGGAAAAAACGGTCAAGCCTTCGCCCGAAATATACAGTATAATTCTCGGAAGGTATTCTCTGAAGCCCGAGGAGTCGATATTTATAGACGACAACGCGGATAACGTGCTTACAGCGAAAAAATTCGGGATGGCGGGATATATCTTTGACGGAGATGCCGCAAAGCTTGAAGCAACCTTTGTAAAGCACGGATTTTTAGAAGGATCCGATGAAAATACAAACACAGAAATAAGTGAGGAAATAAAAAATGATTAACGTGCTTGGAATAGCAGTTACGGTATTTACTGTAGTTTTTGCTATTGTTTTCGGACTTTTTATTCTTATAAACGTTCTGCGCGGACTTTCCAAGGGACTCGCCGACACCGTTATAAGAACTGTATTTATTTTTATATCGGGAATTCTTGCGATAATTATTGCCGTTCCCGTAGGAAGAAAGCTGTCTGCGCTTGCAATTGACGGCGTAAATAACTTTCTAAGCAGCGAATTTCCCGAGATTGCAGAGCTTATCGGAATAAGCCCTGTAATAGGCGACCTTATGGTAGGAATTCCCTCGGCGATAATATCTCCTATTATTTACGTCGTGCTCTTTTTGATACTTATGCTTATAATGCTTATCCCCGCACATTTCGTTAAGAAGCTTGTAAACGCTAAATTCCCCAACCTTCCGAAGCTCGGATGGGCGGGCGCACTCTGCGGAATCGTTACGGGTGTTATGACCTTCGTTTTCCTCTTTGCACCTATGGTGGGCGCTATCTCAATGGCAGGCGATATGGCAGGCGTGGTTATGGGTGTTTTCTCCGATTCCGAAGAAAATGCCGATGAAAATATTGAAAACACGGATAATAGCGGCGTAAAGCCCCTTTCTTCGCAAGATCCCGCACCCGCAGCAGAGGATGGTGACGTCGATATTTACGATACCGTCGTCCTTCCGATAACCGATAACTTCTTCGTGAAGCTTGTTTCAAACGTAGGCGGAAAAGCGATATTCAATTCGCTCACGGTCTTTGAGGTCAAGGGCGAAAAGATAAGTATTTCGGAAGAATTTGCTGTAATGTCTGACGTTTTCTCGAATCTTGCCCCGGTTATAGGCGGAGGAGAGCCCTCACAGTGGACGGATAAGGAAATAGACGGCATCAGAGACGCGGCAGAATCGATGGGCGATTCTGCTATCGTATCCGAAATGCTTGCCGATATATTCTCTGCGGCATCCGAAAAATGGTCAAACGATGAAAACTTCCTCGGTATATCCATGATAAAGACGGGTAAGGAGAGCATAGACAGCTTCCTTAAGGAATTCTTCCTTGCTTTCTCTGACTCTACCGCAGAAACTATAAGTAAGGACTTCGTTACACTTGCCGATATGCTTGGCGTGATGATCAAATACGATATGCTTTCGGCGTTTACGTCGGGCGGATCGGATATTACCGAAAATCTCGCAAAGGAAGGCTTTATTTCGGGACTTCTCGAGGTTGTAATGAAGAACGACCGATTCCAGGGCGTTACGGCATCGGTAATAAATCTCGGCGTACACGAAACACTCGGAATACTTAACGTCCCGAAACAGAGGGCGAGGTTTACGATAGATTCGTTGTCGAGATTGCCGATTCGATAAACGACGCAAACGAAAATGAAATATCGCTCGACACACTCAAAAATACGGTATATAAGAGCTTTACCGACCACGGTATAAAGGTTGAAAAGAATATCACAGATTACGTTGCGGAATATCTTATGATCGACTTTGCGGGCAGAACAGACGTTACTGCCGAAGAGGTCGGAGAATTCTTCTCGGTTGCCTTTGCAATTATGGAAGAGAAGCCCGGAGCGGAAGGTCTTTCCGATAAAGGCACGGACGCTGAGATCTCCTTTATAGGAAATATAGTAGCACTTGACAACAAATACAGCGGTGCAGACGCACTCAGGATACTCTTTGAAGATATAATCAAAAGACTTGAAGAAAACGATCAGGATGCCTCTGCATTTAAGGACGTTGACTGGGAAGGACTTTCGACACTTCAGGACAGAGAAATATTCAGAAGTGATGCGGTAACCGCCGAAAAGCTCAAGGTATCGCAGGATGCCATAGCTGCTCTTTCGGGCGAAGAGCTTATCGAGGAATGTAAGAAGATCGAAGAGATAATGACAGACATCGTAGCCTTCACAAACTCTGTGGCAAACGATGAAAGCGGCGACGTTATTGCAAACGCAGACGTTGAATCGCTCGGAAAAGCGCTCAACTCTCTCAGCGATAGCGCGATTCTTAACGAGGTTTCGGACGAGATCATCGAATCCGCACTTAAATCGGATATGGTGCAGGAAAATATCTCGATATCCGATGCAACTATCGAGTCTATGCTCACATCCGAAGAAACAGACTTCGCAAATATCCTCGTAACAGTTCAGAATACTACGAATATTATCGAAAATATCGGCAAAGAAAGCTCTTCGGGCACAGACGCTCCCGAGGATAAGGTCGACGAGCAGCTTGACTGGATACTTAACGATATGACGGAAAATACAGCTACCGTGGTGGGCGAAATATTTGACGTTCAGACTGTCATAAAGTTCGGAATCCCCGAGAGCAAGGCTCAGAAGATAGCCGATTCGATCAACGTATTCTTTGAAAAGATGGCAAAGGCCAAGCCGAACGCAGACGATCCCGAGGACAAGGACGTAAAGGCGTCGAAGACGATATTCAAGTTTATCGCGGCGCTGAAGACCTCTGAAGGAAATCTCTTTGAGGAGACCGGTCTTACGGTTAAAGAAACTATCCATATATTTATGGATTCCGAGATTTCGAGAGAGACTCTTATCGCGGCAAGCTATGTTGACGGCAAGCTCATTACCGACTCCTTCGGACTTGCTGAAAAGGTTTCAAAGAGCGATAAGAACGAGGCTGTAGAGCTTCTCAAAGAAGAAACAAAGGCAAACTACCGCTCTGCTGAAGATAAAGCCGAATACAAGAAGGCAATCTGTGCAATAGGCGCGATCTTCGGTGTAGACGTTTCGGGTCAGTTCGATTCCTGGACGAAGTAAAAACAAACAATAAAAATCCGCCGAAAACCGTACGGTTTTCGGCGGATTTTGTGTTTTCTCATATCGATGTTGCCTGCATAGGCTTCAAAACGATAATTTCCGCACTCTGCGCCTTTGCCGCAGAGATTATATCCTCTTCGGGACAGCAGTTTATAGCGTAAAGGTCGTGGTGCATAGGAATGAAGGGCGTTTTGAGATTTGCGGAAAGCTCTGAGGCTTCTTTCTCGTTTATGTTGCCGATAATTCCGTTATTTGTTCGGGTGTCATCTCTGCCGTTGCAGGGAAGCAGAAGGATGTCAAGCTTTTCGCGCGCAAGACGCTCGGTAAGCCCGTCGTACATGCTCATATCGCCGCCAAAGAATATCGATCTGCCGCCGAGGGTAATAATATAGCTCAGCTCGAAAAAGGCTCCGTTTTCGTCGGTATGAAGCTCGGTGTGCGCGCAGGGCAGGGGAAGTATCTCACAATCCTTTATGCTTATCACCTTTTCTGCACGCGCGCGGATTATCTTTTCCTCCTTTACGCCAAGCTTCTCAAGCATTTTGCATATCGGAAGAGGTGCAACGAAGCAGGCATCGCCGCCCGACGCAAGATATTCCTTGATAGTATCGGGGTTCAGATGGTCGTCGTGACCGTGCGATATGACAACGATGTCGGGTCTGAGCTCACAAAGCGTGCAGGGCGCGGGATAAAGGCGCTTCCACGGTGTTTTTTCGCTGTAATGATCTCTGTCAACGCTGTCGCTGAGATAAGGGTCGGTCACAACGCGGGTGCTTTCGGAAGCGATGAGAAAGCCGCACTGACCGGCGTAAGTGATATTTATATCGGAGGTTTTCATTCTTTTGTATCCTTTCGTTAACTTTGTCCGGGAATTTACTATATTATACATTTTGGAGAGAGCAAAGTCAACCGATAAAAGCGTTTCGATACCGTAAAATATGAATATTTTGTAAAAAAGCGCGTTAACTTTCGGTTAGGGCAGAAGCCTCTATTGACAAAACGATCGCAAAATGCTATTATAATTTGCAAATCATTTGCAAATTACGGCAACTATGAATAAAAGAGGTTGAAAATGAAAATATATGACACCGAGCAGAGAAGGACTCTGATAAAGATCCTTGAGGAAAATACAGACAGACAGTTCTCCGCGCTTGAGCTTGCCGAGCTGTGTGTGCAGGCGAGTCCCGATATCAGAATAAATACGAGCACGGTCTACAGACTTCTCGCGCGACTTGTCGACGAGGGCAAGGCAGAGCGCTCCGCATCTCCCGACGGACGAAAGCTTCTTTACAGATATCTCGATGCCTGCGAGTGCGCGGAGCATATCCACCTCAAATGCAAGAAATGCGGTCAGATACTCCATCTTGAGGACGAGGAAGCCGAAAAAAATCTTGTGGCAGCGATGGAAAAATGCCACTTCAAGGTGGATGAGGCACAGTCGCTTATCGTGGGCGTGTGCGAAAAATGCGGAGAATGACAGACAAATAAAAATATACTGATGAAAATTTAAAGAGATAATATTATGAAAAAAATATGCAAATATATAAGCGTTCTTATGATAATTCTGCTTGTTTTACCGACGATCTTTCTTGCGTCCTGCAAAACACTCTCGGACGGCGGTAAGATGAGCATAGTTTGCAGTACGTTTGCACAGTACGATTTTACAATGAATATTTTGGGTGACGCCTCGGATAAATTCGAGGTCAGCTATCTGCTTGAAAGCGGCACAGATATGCACAGCTACTCGAATTCGATAAGCGTTTCGGACAAGGTCAGGATACTTTCCTGCGACCTCTTTATCTGCATCGGCGGAAACTCGGAAAAATGGATAGACGAGCTGCTTGACGACGATGCGGCAAAGGGTGTAAAGGTCATAAAGCTGATAGAGTGCGTGGGTGAGCCGGTCTGCACGAGTGGAGACGCGCACGAAGACCACGGTCACACGCACGCTCACGAGTGCGACGAGCATATATGGCTGTCGCCCAAAAGAGCGATAATGATGTGCGACGCGATATGTGATGCGATATGTGAGCTCGATAAGGAAAATGCCGATATATATACTGAAAATTACCGTGAAAATTACAAAAAAGAGCTTGAAAAGCTCGATAACGATTTTGAAAATACGGTATCGTCAGCGAAACTCGCTCATATCGTTTTTGCGGACAGATTTCCCTTTGTATATCTGACAAACGATTATAATATAGGATATTCGGCGGCGTTTGAGGGCTGCTCCACGGAAACAAGCGCGACCTATGAAACGGTAGTCAGACTCGTTAACGATATAAACGAAAAAAACATAAAGGTGCTTATGATCCTTGAAAGGGGAGGCACAGACATAGCCGATACTCTTATAAAGGAATCGGGAAGAAATGATATCACCGTGATGAAAATGATATCTATGCAGAACGTCAGCAGAAATGATATCGACGGCGGTATGAGCTATATTTCTGCAATGTATGAAAATCTTGAGGTACTCGGAAAGGCAATGAACTGAAATGACCTTGCTTGAATGTAAAAACGTCAGCCTTGCATATGAGGGAAAAACGATAGTTTACGGTCTTGATTTCAAGATCGAAAAGGGTGATTATCTCTGCATAGTCGGTGAAAACGGGTCGGGAAAGACCACTCTGATGAAAACTATCCTCGGACTGAAGACTCCGTCCGAGGGAGAGATAATATTTGGTGAAGGACTGCTTCAGAAAAACATCGGTTATCTTCCGCAGCAGAGCAGCGTGCAGAGAGATTTCCCCGCGACGGTAAAAGAGGTAGTAATGTCGGGCTTTCTCGGAAAGAGCGGAGTACGCCCGTTTTATAGCAGAGAAGAAAAGAAAAAAGCGACAGAAAATATGGAGAAGCTCGGAATTGTCGACCTTGCATCAAGATGCTACAGAGACCTCTCGGGCGGACAGCAGCAGAGGGTCTTGCTTGCGCGTGCGCTTTGCGCGACGAGCGATATGCTTCTTCTCGATGAGCCGGTTGCCGGACTTGACCCGAAGGTCAGCGCGGAAATGTACGCTTTGATAGAAAATCTGAACAAAAACGAAAATATCACGGTGATTATGATATCTCACGATATATATTCGGCTGTAAAATATTCCTCGCATATCCTTCACGTCGGTCACACTCCGCTTTTCTTCGGTAAGACCGAGGACTATCTTAAGTCGCAGGTCGGACGCGTGTTTACCAACTCCGAAAATAAGGAGGAAAAAGCAGATGAGTGAATTTTTTGCAAGAATAGCAGTCTATCTTTCGATGGATTTCGTAAAATATTCTTTGATAGCAGGTCTGCTTATCGCGCTCTGCTCGTCGCTTCTCGGTGTTACGCTTGTGCTTAAAAGATACTCGATGATAGGCGACGGTCTTTCGCACGTAGCATTCGGAGCTATGACCGTGGCGGCGGTTGCCGGTCTGACAAACGAAATGATAGTAGTGCTTCCGGTAACGGTGGTATCTGCCGTGCTCCTTCTTCGCCTGAGTAAAAACTCAAGAGTGAAGGCTGACGCGGCAATAGCGATGATATCGGTCGGCTCGCTTGCCGTGGGATATCTGCTGACTAATATTTTTTCATCGTCGGCAAATATAAACGGCGACGTTTGCGGAGCACTTTTCGGCTCGGTCAAGATAATATCGCTCTCAAAGCTTGACGTATGGCTGTGCGTAATTCTTTCGGTGATAGTTATAGGAGCGTTTCTGCTCTTTTATAATAAGATATTCGCCGTTACCTTTGACGAGGATTTTGCCTCGGCAACGGGAGTCAGGGTCTCACTTTATAATACCTTTATAGCGGTGATAAGCGCGGTGGTCATCGTGCTTGCGATGAATCTTGTCGGTGCGCTTCTCGTATCCGCACTTATAGTCTTTCCCGCGATAACGGCAATGCGTATATTCAGAAGCTTTCGTGCCGTGACGGTATGCGCGGCTGCGGTGTCGGTATTTTGCGTGCTTACAGGACTTTTTATAACGATAATTGCAGGCACTCCCGCGGGAGCGACCATAGTAGCCGTAAATATCGCGGTATATTTTGTTTTTTCACTCGTCGGACTTGTCCGCAGATAGATCTTTTGCGTATTTGGAGATAAGATTATGGAATTTTTGTATTTTCTCGAATCGTTAAGAAATCCCGTTTTGGACAGCATAATGCTTCTTGTAACAGAGCTTGGAAGCGAGGCGGTCTTTCTTGCGGTGGCACTCTGCCTTTTTTGGTGCATTGATAAAAAAGCGGGATATTATATGCTCATCACGGGCTTTGTCGGAATAAGCATCAATCAGTTTTTGAAGCTTTCGTTCAGAATCGAGCGCCCTTGGGTAAAGGACCCGAATTTTACAATAGTCGAAGAGGCGCGCGCGGAGGCTACGGGATATTCCTTCCCGAGCGGTCATACGCAGAACATTACCGGTGTTTTCGGCTCGATAGCACGCTTCTTCAGTAAAAAGAAGCTTGTTTTGTGGATATCGCTTGCCATAATATCACTCGTTGCACTTTCGAGAATGTATCTCGGAGTACATACCCCTCTTGACGTTTTTGTTTCGCTTGCCGTCGGAGCACTGCTCGTTTTCGTGCTCTATCCTCTCGTTATGAAGGCTTTTGACAACGAAAAGATAATGTATATCATAATGGGATGCGTGATAGCCGTGGCGATCGCATTTGTCTGCTATACCGAATTTTATCCTTTCCCCGCAGATATTGATGAAGCGAATTATCTTTCGGGACTCAAAAATTCATATTCTCTTCTCGGTGCGGTTCTGGCATTTCCGGTAATATATATCGTCGATAAGAAGTACGTGCGATTTGAAACGGACGCTTGTCTCTGGGGTCAGGCTGTAAAGCTTGTTGTCGGCGCGGCACTTGCACTTGCTATAAAATCTCTGCTCAAAGCGCCGCTGAACGATCTTTTAAACGGTCACTATGCGTCAAATGCGATAAGATATTTTGCGGTAGTTGTGTTTGCGGGAATAATATGGCCGCTGACCTTCCGCTTTTTCCCGAAGCGCAAGGTGAAAATGTCCGAAGAGGAAAATAAACAGGAAAATATTTAAATTGTAAAAACATAATGAACTTATTGCAATTTGCAGTAAGGCGTGATATAATTTTTATTGTATTATAACGGAGGTGAGAGCGGTGAAAATGAAAAGAAGAATATCATTAGTGCGTGCATTGTATGCGGCTTCGGTCTGTGTATTAATAGCTCTGCTTGCCTTGTCATCGTCGCTTGCCTCGTATGCCGCAACGGCGAACGTAACCGTCGGAAGCGTGTCAAGCGCAAACAGCGACGGATACTACGCCGTCACGATTTCGGTATCCGATCTTTCTCTTAAAGTCAAAGAGAGCATCGATATAGCTCTTTCGTATAATAACCTTGCCTTTACGATAGTAAAAACAGAGTTTTCAAGCTCGGTAAAAAAATATTCGAGCGCAGGAAAATCGAGCGATAACCCGTATCATATCAAGATAACGGCGGGTACGTCCACGCTTAAGCCGAGCGGAAAGATATGTACGGTATATTTTGAGCCGATAGGACTTCCCGCGGTGGGAAGCTATAATATAGTGACCACGGCGACTGTGTCGAGCGGTGCTTCGGTAAAGGTAACTTCGGGCTCGATAAGTGTAAACTGCTCGCACAGCTACGAGATGCACAGTACGGTAGAACCCACCTGTACTTCGGACGGCTATACTCTTGAACGCTGCACAAAGTGCGAGGGATACCGCAAAACAAATAAAAAAGACGCTCTCGGACACGATTTCAAGGTAAAGGACACCAAAGCACCCGACTGCACACAAAACGGATATACCGTAGAAGAGTGCACGAGATGCAGCGTACATAATATCATTGAAGGCGAGGACGCACTCGGTCACGAGTTCGGTCTTGAGGATTATAAGGTTATAGAGCCTACCTGCTCCAAGCAGGGATATACCGAATACTATTGTCTGCGCGATGGCTGTGACGGTGTGAACAGAGTTGATTATACCGAAACTACCGACCATATCGGCGGTGAGGCTGTCGTTACCGAGTCTACCTGCCAAAAGCACGGAAACAAGCAATTCTACTGCATACACTGCGGCATTCTTGTGAAGGAAGAGCGTCTTGAGCTCGTTCCGCACGATTTTGAGGACACGATAGTTCAGCCAAGCTGTACAAGCCGTGGATATACATTAAGAGTATGCAAGGTCTGCGACACCGTGCGCCGTGAAAATCCTGTGGAAAAGCTTGAGCACACCTACAGCTCGGTAACCGAGCGCGAGGCGGGATGCGTTGAAGAGGGTCGTATCAAGCATATATGCTCATGCGGAGATTATTATATCGAATCTATTCCCGCAGTAGGGCACGACTACGTAAAGCATTCGGTGATCGAGCCCACGCACGAAAGTGACGGACTTATCAAATACGTTTGTTCGGTCTGCGGCGGAACCTATACCGAAACGGTAAAATTTGACGACGGAAGCTCGGGAAGCGGAGATAATTCTCTTGATATCGAAAGTCCCGGAATAAATTCGCACCTTTCGGGCAGAGCAACTCTTATTCTGAACGTGCTTCTGATTATAACCGTGTTTGTCGCTATCGGCACCGTGATCCTGCTTATAAAGAAAACGGTATCGAAGCTCATTCTTGATGAATAAATAATAAGGAATTACAGAATTATGGACAACAAAGTAATTATACAGCTTTCCTCAAAGGCTTGCAAAAACGAAGCGGTGAGCAGATTCTTCGGCTCGCCCACGATTCCGGGCGAATGGTTCGACGACGAGATCTTCGGTGACGGCGAGGTCTTCGTCTGTCAGATAGCGCTCGCCGATTTCACCGATTTCGGCGGCTACTCTCTTCTCCCGACCGACGGCTATATCTATTTCTTTTTTGATACCGAGGACGCAGAAGATCCTCTCCGCATACGCTTCTTCGGTGACACTCCCGATACTGTAGTCGAGGATTTCAACGACAGCGTTGATTTTGATATCTCCTCGAGTGAGTACAGCGTCATTTTTTCAAAGGACGGCGCAAGTCTCCCCGGCGCGTCGATATCTTCGGTAGAGCCTTGCGGCGATGACGTCATCCTTTTCGATTTCACAAACGCTGACAAAGAGCTTTTTAACTTCCTCGGTGACAAGAAAAAGATAAAAATATCAAAAAGCGCACTTAAATCTCTCGAATTTGATAAAGCAGAACTTATATGACCCAAAAAACTCCGCAGCATCTGCTGCGGAGTTTTTTGGGTTAAGCATCCCAAAAACTTTACCGAAAAAGAAAGAAGAGACTTGTTTTAGAAAAGTTTTTGAGATTCCAAAGGACTTTTTTTAAAAAGTTCTTTGGTGGGTTCTTAGGGCAAAGCCCTAAGTCGCGCGTTCGTCCATGCGCGAAATCCACCCGGACCCTACAGAGTATATCTACACTTTATCCGAAACTGTGAAGCGACAGCAAAGCTGTCACTTTGCGCATATTATGTAACAAGCGGTCGATAATAAATTACGGCGAGTTTGAAAGCCGGCGTTTAAAATTGCCGCCTTGTGGAAAAAATAATATCGGAAAAAGAAAATATACGGAGAGTGAATAAAGTGACTGTCAAACGCGGTGATATATACTATGCAGACCTTAGCCCGGTCATAGGCTCGGAGCAGGGAGGTCTGCGTCCTGTTCTTATAATACAGAATGATGTCGGAAATAAATACAGCCCGACCGTTATTGCGGCGGCGATAACGAGCAGACTCGGAAAAAATCGCCTTCCGACTCATATAGACGTTTGCCGTGACGATACGGGAGACGAGGAAAGCTACGGGCTTTCAAAAAACTCGGTGATACTTCTTGAGCAGATAAGGACGCTCGATAAAAGACGTCTGAAGGAAAAGATGGGTCATCTCGATGAAAGAGTGATGCGGCAGGTGAACGACGCTATAAGCATAAGCTTCGGTCTGGACGGAGAATCGGCGTACTATGAGGAGGCGCACGAGGAAAAGCAGACCGATGAAATGCCGGGTGCGGTAGCGGCATCGGCGGCTTACGGAGACTCTGAAGAAGACTCCAAAGAGAGTGAAAAGGATAAAAACGAGTAAAAAAACGGTATTTTACTGATAAAACCATACATACGGGAGAGCTTAAAAGCGTTCTCCCGTATTGTATTTTAACAAAAATGAAAATGAATGAAAAAAAATATCAAAATCTATTGATTTTTACCGAAAAAAAGTGTAAAATAGTACAGTAAAAAAATAATTAATCGTTAGGAGAAGACCAATGGCACTTGTTACAACGAAAGAAATGTTCAAAAAAGCCTATGCAGGCGGATACGCTATAGGCGCATTCAATATCAACAATATGGAAATCATCCAGGCAATCGCAGAAGCTGCAGAAGAAACAAAGTCTCCCGTTATCCTTCAGGTTTCCGCAGGCGCAAGAAAGTATGCTAAGCAGGCATACCTCCTCGCTCTCGCAAAGGCAGCAGTCGAAGATTCGGGTATCGACCTCGCACTTCACCTTGACCACGGCGCAGATTTCGAGATCTGTAAGGCTTGTATCGACGGCGGATTCACTTCCGTTATGATCGACGGCTCTCACCACTCCTTCGAAGATAACATCGCAGTTACAAAGAAGGTTGTTGAATATGCACACGCACACGGCGTAGTTGTTGAAGGTGAGCTCGGTGTTCTTGCAGGCGTTGAAGACGACGTAGTTGCAGAGCATTCCTCTTACACAAAGCCCGAGGAGGTTGAAGAGTTTGTTGGACGTACAGGCGTTGACTCTCTCGCAATTTCTATCGGTACTTCCCACGGCGCTTACAAATTCACAGCTAAACAGTGCACAAGAAACGAACAGGGCATTCTCGTTCCCCCTCCGCTCCGTTTCGACATTCTCGAAGAGATCGAAAAGAGACTCCCCGGCTTCCCGATCGTTCTCCACGGCGCTTCCTCCGTATCCCAGGAACACGTTAAAGAGATCAACTCTCTCGGCGGTGAGCTTCCCGACGCTGTAGGTATTCCCGAAGAACAGCTCCGCAAGGCTGCTTCCATGGCTGTATGTAAGATCAATATCGACTCCGACATCCGTCTTGCTATGACAGCAGGTATCCGCCGCGTAATGGGCAAAGACCCCTCTGTGTTCGACCCCAGAAGCTACCTCACGGTTGCTCGTGCAGAAGTTA
>JAFXJH010000107.1 GCA_017532425.1 Clostridia bacterium
GCGATAAATAACAAAGAGAGAACGAAATGGAAATCCATTCTGTTCTCTCTTTTTCTGCTTTCTGATGAAATCGTGTCAAGCCACGATGAAATCTTCACTTCGTTCAGATGAAATCCAAGGCTGCCGCCTTGGATGAAATCAAATCCGTCTTCCTTCTCCCTGAGAAGCAGGATTTCATCGCGTAAGCGATTTCCCCCACCGCAGGTGGATTTCATCCGTCGAAGACGGATTTGACTGCGTGATTGTCCGTTAAGGACATCACGCAAAACGCGGGGGTATGATTTTTTATAAGATATTGTTTATTTGAGAACTTTGTGCTATAATAAAGTCAAATTACCTTCAAGGTGAGGATGTTATGAAAAAAAGAACAAGCTTGATGTTATAGTGCCGATCAAACTGCCTGTCGGATCGGACGAATGTGATAAAACAGTAAAAATTATTTTGGATCAGTATGAAAAATACGGATTCGACAGATTTATGCTTCACGGACCTTCAAAGGGCTGGAGAACGGTAGGCTTTCCGCCGGAAAGTCATTTTGTTGACCTTGCCGATTCCTTTGTAAAGATAAGAGACCGCCTTTTGCCGTACAAAATAGAGTGCGGATGGTGGCTGACAACTGTGGTAAAATCGGGTCTGAGTGAAGATTTTCAGCGGATAATACGGGCAAATGGAAGTGAAGCTCCCTTTTCATCCTGCCCAAGCGATCCGAGTTTCAGAAAGGCACTTGCAAAGCGTATCGCCAAATTTGCCGAAATAGCAAAACCGTCCTTTATTATTCTTGAAGATGATTATTCTGTAGTTGCATCTGCACCTACGTACGGATGCTTCTGCGATAGGCACATGGAAATGCTTTGCGAGAGTGCGGGAGCACGCTACTCGCGAGATGAGCTCCTCGAAATATTAAAAAAAAGGACACCCGAAGCACTTGATCTTATCAAAAAATGGCGCGCAGTAATGAAGGATTCGCTCGTCAGCCTCGGAAATGATATTCGCTCTGAGGTGGATAAGGAAGATCCTCAAATTCCGATAGGACTTATGCAGGCAGGTGCGATAGACAGCGAGGGAGACGCGACGTTTGATATCTGCAAGGCTCTTGCGGGTAAGGATCACATACCATTTTGCAGATTTTACGGTACGTTCTATAACGGCGCGGTAGTTGAAAACATACCGAGCGTTCTTTTCCACCCGATATACAGCCATCAGCATATTAGGGGCGAGTTTGTATCTTATCACGAGTCAGATAGCTATCCGCATACAAGCTTTTTCACGTCGGGACAGGAAATGCGAACGATAATGTCGACAGCTTATTCGGCAGGCTTTGACGGGTCGACCTTCCAGGTGCTCCAGAGTCGGGACTGTCCTGATGAGGACAATACGTATTCGTCGATGTTTGCAAGAGAACGCAAACGCTTTACGGCACTTCACGAAAAGGCTTCGGAATGTAAGCTGAAGGGTGTTGAAATAACCTACGATCCGTTTATGAATACCGTAGACACAGGAAACGCCTTACCGCATTGGACGAAGCCGCTTGCGATGTTCGGAATACCGTATACAACGACAGACGAGCCGAAGATCGCCTTCTGGGATCACCGTATAGCGACCTACAGCGATCACGATACCGTGATGAAATATCTTTCCAAAGGACTTTTTCTTGACGGAGAAGCGGCGTGTGTACTTGCGCAGCGCGGATACGGCCAATATTTAGGAGTAGACGTCGAGCGCTTCGATACTACGCTGCTTAGCTACGATCTAAGTGCGACCGAAAATATTACCGACGAATTTTTCTGCGAGGGAAAGGGAAGAAAAATGGTAATTGCATGCGCCTTTGCAAACGGAAAAGAAGCAAAGCTGGTCCGCCTTTCTGAAAAAGATGCAAGCTGCCGCAGGATAACTGTTGTCAGAAACGGCATAGATGAAGAGCTTTTTGCCGGAATGACCGTTTTCAAAAATTCGCTCGGCGGAACTGTCGTAGTTATGGGTCTTACGATAGGAGAAAGCTACACTCATTCGCTTTATAATTACCGCAGACAGAGGATAATTCAGCAACTTATAAGCGAGATATCCGACGATTACGTTTATGTGAAGGAGAATTCACGGATATTTACTCTTATGAATGAGCCGAAAGACGCAGAAAACAGCCGATTTATTGGTCTTTTGACTCTGACAAACCTTTCTTCGGACGCACGAAGTGATATTTCGCTTCATCTGCCCGAAAAGTGGAAGGAATTCAGAAAAATAGACCTTCTCGACGCGGACGGAAAATGGAATCCAACCGAATTTGTACGAAACGACGAAGGTGTTGTTATATGCAAAAGCCTCGCGCCGCTTGACAGCCATTATCTTATATTCAGATAAAACAAAAATCACTTACGGAAATTTTCTGTAAGTGATTTTTTATTGTGTAAAGGTTTTACTCGCCCTTCATCGCGCTTACTATAATATCTACGCACTTGTCAATGCCGAGTGCCTCGCTGTCGAGCGAGAGATTGTAGTTTTGAGAGAGTCCCCATGTGCTGCCCGTGAAGTGGTTGTAATGGACCTTTCTCTTTGAGTCCTTTTCGTCAAGGCGCTTTATCGGCTTTTCGGTCTTTTCGCCGTAAAGACGGACGATACGCTCGGCTCTTGCTTCCTTGGGAGCGTGGATAAATACGTGGAAGGCGTCCTCGCGTTCCTTTAAAATATAGTCTGCACAGCGTCCGACGATAACGCACGGACCTTGCTCGGCAAGCGATTTTATAACTCGGCTCTGCGTTGCCCAGATGTATTCTGCGGGCGCGGTATGTCCTTGCATATGCTCGGCGTGACCGACAGAGAAGAGAAATGCGAGCCTTGATTTTACGTGCGCATATTCGCCGGCTTCGGCTATATATTCCTGTGTAAAGCCTGTTTCAAGTGCGACCTTGTTTACAAGCTCGCGGTCGTAGAAAGGAATACCGAGCCTTTCAGCTACTGCGCGTCCGATGCT
This sequence comes from Clostridia bacterium, assembly GCA_017532425.1. Taxonomy (GTDB): domain Bacteria; phylum Bacillota; class Clostridia; order Oscillospirales; family CAG-272; genus SIG672. The sequence continues at coordinate 2,966 of JAFXJH010000107.1, forward strand.
TCTTCCGCCGCTTCCGAATTCGCGGCTGATAGTAAGAATTTTGTACTTCATAGATATCTTCCTTTCTCGTTTATAGAGTGACTGAAATTACATATATATTATATCACAGCATCCTTTTTTTGTCAAACGGAAATTTTGTGCGAAAAGCTGTCAAAAGGCATTTTTTTGCAGATTTTCAATCTGTGTTTTTAACAAAAATAATAGGCTGTTTTTGTAGGATTTGACTAATATTTTTCTCTCTCCTTGACAATAAAAGAGAGATAATGTATACTGTAAATTGAATAAGAATAAGCAGATGTAAGGTGGGAAAGCTTGTTCTGCGCGCAGAGCTGCCCACAGGACGGCAAAACGGAGATCATTATGAAAACAGAAAGTGTGTTTAATAAAATAGTAACGGTTTTTCTTGCGGCTTCTTTTATTTTGACCGCGTTTGCATCCTGCGGCAATAAGGAAGAGCAGATAAAGGAAAATGAAGATAAAAACGAAAAAACAGAGATCTCTCTTGATGAATATACGATAGTGCGCTACGACAGATCGAAGGAGTCGATAGCGTCAAAGACTGTGGAAATAAGAAATATACTCAGAGAAGACTTCGGCATAGACCTTGCAATAGCAACAGACTGGTATGCACCGACAAATACTCCCGACCCGAACGCGAAGGAGATACTCGTCGATATGACGAACAGAAAAGAGTCGGCAGACGCGCTTAAAAAGCTTGAGGAGCGCGAAGGGGATGCTTACATAATAGATATCACCGAAAACAAGATAGTTATTCTCGGAAAGACCGAGTTTTCTACGATACGCGCGATAGATTTCTTTATTGAAAATTATCTGCTCGGCTCGGGCGAGGAAGGGAAGATAAATATTATGACTATGGAAACTGTTGTGCGCGACTATACTGCGGTCATGACTATTACAGTCGGGGATAAGCTTGATATCGACGTTGAGGTCATCTCGACCGCGTTTGCCGTGCCCGAGAAGGGATACGTAAACGTGATGGGATATCTTACACAGGCAAACAGAGCGCACTATCCCTCGATAACAGAGCTTAAATATCAGAAAAACGAGAAGGATAACGGTAAGCTTATTGCCACCTTCTGCCTTGGAGATACCCCTGTCAAGGGAGGGCCTAACACGCAGGCGTGTGTTCTTGAAAGCACGGACGGCGGAGCGACCTGGGAGATAATCGCACGTCCCGAGGAAGAGATAGACAGATCGATAAAGGGAATATCGATGGCACATATTTACGAGCTTCCCGCCAAGGTGGGCGATATGCCTGCGGGCACGCTTCTTTATTCGGGAAACTCGGTAAATTACAGCCGCAAATCCCATATAGCAATATGGAGAAGCTTCGACTGCGGACGCACTTGGGAAGAATATATCATAATCGCCGAGGGTGGCGGAACAAAAGAGGGCGTATGGGAGCCCTTTATGTGGTATGAGCCCTCTGACGGCTATCTCTACTGCTTCTATTCGGACGATTCCGATCCAAAGCACGATCAGAAGCTCGTTTACAAGCGTTCGAAGGACGGTGTAAGCTGGAGCGATATTGTTGACGTTTGCACCTTCAGTGACCCGGACGACCGCCCCGGGATGTTCGTTATGACAAAGATGGGCAACGGCGAATATTTTATGGTATACGAATACTACGGAAGCGGTGACGGCTACGTTTACTATAAGACCACGAAGGATATAACCTCGTGGGATCCGGGAAGTCCCGGAAAGAAGCTTGAGGTGAGCGCGGGCGGATATACTATCGGCTCGTCCCCCTCGTGCATCTGGACAAGCGCGGGCGGAGAAAACGGCACGCTTATAGTTACGGGTAAATTTGAGAAAAACGGAGACGGCAAGCACCGTATGTTTGTCAGCTTCGATTACGGCAGGACCTGGGATACTATGGAAAATCCTCTGCCGTACGATCTTGAAAACGATGCACTAAATACAAACAGAATAGGTCACAGCGCAGCTTTTTTCGTGGGAAGCGACCCTTCGGTAATTTACTATATGAACACGACCGATATTCCCGAAACGGGAAGACAGAGAATACAGTTTGCAAGACTTAAGATAAACTGAAGATTGGAGAAATTACTATGAAAACCGAAAGAATAGCAGCTCTTGAAAAGGAAACGGCAGAACGCGGCAAAAAAAGAGTGGAGTCGCATTTCAGAGAAGACTACCATTCATCGGCGCTTGCGAAATTTGCCGACTGCGAGCTTTGGGAAAAGACCGCAAGAGCGATGGCTTACGCTATAGAAAATCAGGACGTTTACGCATACCCCGAGGACACTATCGGTGGAAGAGTTTATCATACGAACGAGAAACGGGTAACAAAGGTAGACCCCGATCTTGACTGCGATACAGAAGCCTACAAGGCGTTCAGAGCGGAGTGCCCTGAAGCTCCCGACCTTGAGAAATATCACCTTATAGGCGGAACTGCAAAGGGTCATATTACCTGGTTTTTCGACCGCATACTGACCCTCGGCATAAGCGGAATGAAGGAAAAATACGAAGAAGCACTTAAAAACGCAAAGGACGAGGAGGCAGAGCACTTCTACAAGGGTGTTCTTATACTGCTCGATGCTATGCAGAATTTTAACGACAAGCATATCGAAGTATACGAAAAGATGGGCAATACCGAGCTTGCAGAGCGTATGAGAAAGGTGCCGCGACAGAAAGCCGAGACCTTCCGCGAGGCTGTTCAGTCCTTCTTTATGCAGCATATAGTCGTTATGGCGGAAAACCCGTACGGCGGTAACGGACCGGGACGCCTTGACTATTATCTCTGGCCATATCTTGAAAGAGACCTCAAAAACGGAATCTGCACTCTCGAGGAGGCAAAAGAGATAATTGACGAGCTTTTCCTTCGTATCGACGAGAGAATATACGGAATTGATATCTGGGTAGAAGCGATCGTTGTCGGCGGAAGCTATCCCAACGGATGCTCTGCGGTAAATCCTCTTACCTATATTATGATAGAATCTATAATGGATCTCGATATCACACATCCGTCAGTGTATGTAAGACTTCCCAAGGATCCGCCCGAGGAGCTTGTAAATATCTGCGCGAGATATATGATGTCGGGAAGAAACCGAGCGCAGATACTCTACGATCCTGCCGTTACAGATGCTCTTGTAAAGCGCGGAATCCCTTACCGTGACGCGGTAGAATATGCGTGCGGCGGTTGTATGGAGGTCTCGGTGCAGGGAATGACGTCTGATTTTTTGTATATCGGATGGCAGAATACCGCAATGATGCTCGAGCTTATGGTGACGGGCGGAATAAGCCTGAGAAGCGGCAATCGTATATCCGGCTTCGAGGCAACAAGGAGCCTTGCGGGATACGATAGCTTCGAAGATTTTTACAGCGATTTTATAAAGGAATGCACACGCCTTACCGAGCTTTATCTCAAAAAGAACGATATTTACAGCGAGTACGCAGAAAAAAGACGTCCGTCATATCTTATTTCGAGTATGCTTGACGACTGCCTTGAGCGCGGACGCAATATGCACGGAGGCGGAGTAAGATATCACGATTACGGAGGCACACATCTTGCGCTTCCCAACGTAGCAGATGGACTTTATGCAATAAAGGTGGCTGTCTTTGATAAAAAGCTCTGCACGGCAGGCGAACTCATAGATGCGATGAAGGCAGACTTTAAGGGCTACGAGGCTCTTCAGGCAAAGCTCCGCGCTATACAGAAGTACGGCGTGGACGATGACGAGGCAGACGCTATGGCGTCCCGCGTTATCGGAGATTTTTCGGATATGTATCTGAACTATACGACACGCTGGGGAGGAAAGGGTAAGCCGGTCATCCTTACGTTTATATATTCTCCGCACGCCGCATCTATGCTCGGTGCAACACCCGACGGACGAAATATGGGCAAGGGAGTTGCGCACGGCGTGACACCAAACTCGCCTTCAATGACAGAGGGAATCACGGCAGCGATCAACTCCTGCGGAAAGATACCGCACGAAAAGCTTGCGGGCGGCGCGTCCACAATGTGGGATTTCGACAGCGCGTGGGCGAGCGAGGAGATAATTTCGGCGCTTATAAAGGTGTTCTGTGAAAATAACGGACAGATATTCCAAGGAAATACAACTCCCGTGGAGGAGCTTATCGATGCACAGACAAACCCCGATGAGCACAGAAATCTTATCGTCCGCGTTGGCGGATATTCTGCAAGATTCGTAACTCTTTCGCGCGAGCTTCAAAGCGAAATAATTGAAAGAATGAGACACAAAGCATAAAATCATTGAAAAATACTTTTTGAGGGTAATGATATGAAAAAACGCAGAATGTTTTGCAAGATAACGGCACTTCTCATAGCCTCGGCAAGCATACTCGCAGGCTTTGTCTCGTGCAAGGAAGACCTGCCCGAGGAAAAGCCGAAGGAATATATCGATATAGGCGAGTATACGATAGTCCGCCGCGATGCTTCGGAAACAAGGATAACAAAGGAGACAACAGCACTTAAAAAGACAATAGAATCGACCTTGGGAGCTTCGCTTACGGTCACTACCGACTGGTATAACCCGAACACTCCGCCCGATCCGAATGCAAAAGAGATACTTATAGACAAAACAAACCGTAAGGAATCCTCGGACGCTCTTGCAAAGCTCGACGGCAAAGAAAAGGATGCTTATCTTATCGATATCACCGAAAATAAGATAGTTATTCTCGGAAAATCTACTCTTTCGACCGTGCGCGCAATAAAGCAGTTTGTAAAGGAATACGTAATGCCATCTGGCGAGGCGGGCAAGATAGATCTCTCGGCAGGAAAAACGCTTATAAGAGATTATAACGTTATAAATAATATATCGCTTGACGACAGACTTGATATGGACGTCGAGGTAGTATCGACGGTCTTCGAGACACCCGAAAAGAGATACGACGACGTGCTCGGATATTTCTGCTCGATCGAAAAGGTGCAGTATCCCTCGATAGTCGAGCTCAAATATCAGAAAAACGAAAAGGATAACGGCAAGCTTATAGCGATATCCACTCTGTCTGCCTCTCCCGTACGCGGAGGCCCTAAAACTCACGGCGCGGTATGGGAAAGCACGGACGGAGGCGCAAGCTGGACGCTTATAGCGCGTCCCGAGGAAACTATCGATACGTCGATAGAGGGCATATCGATGGCTCATATCTACGAGCTTCCCGCCAAGGTGGGTGATATGCCTGCAGGGACTCTTCTTTATTCGGGAAATTCGGTAAATTACAGCCGCAAATCCCATATAGCAATATGGAGAAGCTTTGACGCGGGATATACCTGGGAAGAGTATACGATAGTTGCAAGCGCAGGCGGTCTCGGAGAGGGAATTTGGGAGCCCTTTGTATGGTACGAGGAGTCTGACGGATATCTCTACTGCTTCTATTCGGACGACTCTGATCCAAGACACGATCAGAAGCTCGTTTATAAGCGTTCGAAAGACGGCAAAAACTGGAGCAGGATCACAGAGGTGTGCGCGTTTAAGTATCCTGCCGCACGTCCCGGAATGTTCGTTATGACAAAGATGGGCAACGGCGAATACTTTATGGTATACGAATACTGCGGCACCAAGGAATGCCATATATACTATAAAACGACGAAGGATATAACAAAATGGAACCCCGAGGACGAGGGCAAGCGTCTTGAGATCCCGTCGGGCTCATCGAAGATCATACTCGGCTCTGCTCCATCGTGCGTATGGACGAGCGCAGGCGGAGAAAACGGTACGCTTATCGTGACGGGCAAGTGGGAAAATAACAAGGACGGAAAAACTCACCGCCTGTATATGAGCTTTGACTACGGCAAAAGCTGGAGCGCGGTTGAAACTCCTCTGCCGTATGACGAATATAACGACGCAAGAGAAACGAAGCGTATAGGATACAGCCCCTCTCTTGTTGTGGGTGCGGATAGCTCGACCGTTCATTTCGTCAATATGACAGACGTTCCCGAAAACGGACTTACGAGAATACAGTATGCAAGACTTAAGATAAACTAATAGAGCCTGAAAAACGGGTCGTTTTTCAGACCGAAGTTTTGTAACTTTCGCATCACTGATGCGAATTTGCCAAGGTAAACCGCACAAAACTTCAAGATCCAAATAAAAGCAAGGTAATAAATATGAGGAAAAGTATATTTTACAGACTTATCGCGCTTGTTATAATCTTATCGAGTGCAATATCCCTCTTTACGGGATGTTCTAAGGATAAGCAAGATGAAGAAAGTAAAAAAATACTGCTTGATATCAGTGGATATACGATAGTGCGATATGACGCATCGATAAGCAGAATAACCAAGCAGACGGCAAAGCTTAAGACAACGATAAAGGACACTCTCGGACTTGAGCTTACGGTCGCTACCGACTGGTACAATCCGAGCACTCCGCCCGATCCGAATGCAAAGGAGATACTTATCGACCATACGAACCGCAAGGAATCGGCAGATGCACTTGCCAAGCTGAAGGACAGTAAGGAAAAGGACGCGTTTATAATCGATATCACCGAAAATAAGATAGTTATTCTCGGAAAGACCGATTATTCAACACTTCGCGGAATTTCTTATTTTATCAAAAATTACGTTATGACCTCTCCTGAGGGAAGCGGACTTGATATCACACACGGAAAGAATATAATGCAGGATTATAACGCGGTCAAGAATATTTCTATCGACGGAAAGCTTGATATGGATATTGAGCTTATTTCGACGGTGCTTGGCGTGCCCGAGGAAAATCCCTCGAATATTCTCGGCTATCCGTCAGAGGTCACGGCGGTAAGCTTCCCCTCAATAATCGAGCTACAGCATCAGAAGAACAAGGAAGATAACGGAACGCTTATCGCGGCAGTTGCGGTGGGCGAAAAGGCACTTTCAAATCCGCTCAACACCGCGGCGTGCATACTTGAAAGCCGTGACGGCGGTCAGAGCTGGAATATTATCGCACGTCCGAAGGAAACTATAGACCCGACGATATGGGGCGGTTCGATGGCACACATCTATGAGCTTCCCGCACAGCTCGGCGATATGCCTGCAGGAACTCTCCTTTATTCGGCAAACTCGGTAAACTATAATTATAAATCTCACATCGGCGTTTACAGAAGCTATGACTGCGGCAAGACCTGGGAGGAATTCGTGATAGTTGCAAGAGGCGGCGGTCTCGGCGCGGGCGTATGGGAGCCGGTTATGTTCTATAACGATTCGGACGGATATCTCTACTGCTTCTATTCGGACGATTCCAACCGCAAATACGATCAGAGAATAGTATATAAGCGCTCAAAGGACGGAATAAACTGGGAAAGAGCGGTTGACGTCTGCGCGTTTGATAAATTCGAGGCGCGTCCGGGTATGCCGGTCATTACGAAGATGGGCAACGGAGAATTTTTCCTCGTTTATGAATACTGCGGAGCAAACGGTCAGTGCTTTATACACTATAAGAAAACAAGAGATATAACAAAATGGAACCCCTCCGATCCGGGAACTCTTCTTGAGGTAAAGGTGGGCACGTCGACCTATAAGGCGGCATCCTCCCCCTCGTGCGTATGGACACCCGCGGGCGGCGAATGCGGTACGCTCTTTGCGACCGGAAGACGCGAATTCGGCGGCGACGGCACGAACAGAGTTTTCGTAAGCTTTGACTACGGTAAGACCTGGGATTCGATAGAAAATCCCCTTCCGTACGATTGGTACGGAAGCCTTGATCTCACAGACAGGATCGGATACAGACCGATAATGGTGCTCGGATCTGACCCGTCGGTGATACACTACATAAATATCACGGACACTCCGAAGAGAAGAGTGGAAAGAGCACAGTACGCAAGACTTAAGGTGTGTGATTAAATTATGACCGCTCAGAAAGGCAAAATATGAAAAAGATCAATATATTTTACAGAATAATTTCGCTTCTGATCGTTTTGGCGAGCCTTATCTCGGTTTTCACAGCTTGTGGAAACGGGGAAGAGAAAAAGCCCGAGGAAGAGAAAAAGGATCTGCTTGATATAAGCGGATATGCGATAGTGCGCTACGACGCATCGGATAACAGCATAAGCAAGAAAACGGCAAGGCTCAAGACCGCTATAAAGAATACGCTCGGACTCGATCTTGCGGTACAGACAGACTGGTACAATCCGAACACCCCGCCCGACCCGAACGCAAAGGAGATCCTTGTGGACAAGACAAACCGCAAGGAATCATCGGACGCTCTTGCAAAGCTTGAAGGCCGGGAGGGTGATGCTTACGTAATAGATATCACCGAAAACAAGATAGTCATCGTCGGAAAGACTGATAATTCGACCCTCCGCGGTATCGCTTATTTTATCAAGAACTACGTTATGACTTCTCCCGAGGGCAGCAGGCTTGATATCGGTCACGGAAAGAATACCGTTCAGGCGTTTGACTCGAAGAAGAGCCTTTCAAACTCGGTTCTCGATCTTGATATCGATCTTGTGTCAACAGTTTTCGCTGTACCCGAGAAAAATCCCTCGAATCTTCTCGGATACCCCTCGAATATAAGCGACGTTCATTTCCCCTCGATAATCGAGCTTAAATATCAGAAAAACGAAAAAAATAACGGAATACTTATAGGAGCCTTCTGTATAAACGAAACGGCGATAACAAATCCGCTTAATACACTCGCGTGTATAATGGAAAGCCGCGACGGCGGTCAAAGCTGGGAAATAATCGCACGCCCGAAGGAAACGCTCGACACGGGCACGGGATGGGCAGGCTCGATGGCACACATTTACGAGCTTCCCGCGCAGGTTGGAAATATGCCCGCAGGAACGCTTATTTACTCGTCAAACTCGGTAAACTACGAGCGCGCATCCCATATCGGCGTATGGAAGAGTAACGACTGCGGAAAGAGCTGGAAAGAAATTTCGATAGTCGCAAGAGGCGGCGGACTCGGTCTTGGTGTTTGGGAGCCGGTAATGTTCTATAACGATGCAGACGGATATCTCTACTGCTTTTATTCGGACGATTTCAACCGCAAATACGATCAGAGAATCGTTTACAGACGCTCAAAGGACGGAATAAACTGGGAAAGCGTTGTTGAGGTATGCGCTTTCGGAACGTTCGCAGACCGTCCGGGTATGCCGGTCATCACAAAGATGGGTAACGGAGAATACTTCCTCGTCTACGAATACTGTATCGGAGGCGGCGCGAAGATATATTATAAGAAGACTAAGGATATAACCAAATGGGATCCTACCGATCCGGGTACGCTTATTGAAACGAAGGTCGGAAACAAGGTAATACACGCAGCAACGGCGCCCTCCTGCCTCTGGACTCCCGCAGGAGGAGAAAACGGCACACTCTTCGTAACGGGTATGTATCAGTTCGGTGGCGACGGAAAGAACAGAATTTTCGTGAGCGGTGACTACGGCAAGACCTGGGACACTCTTGAAAATCCTCTTCCGTACAGCGGATTCGGCAGCTTCCACGAGGAAACTCTCGGAGGCTACAGAGCCATTATGGTGACCGGCGCAGACCCTTCGGTAATTCACTATATAAATACGACAAACGTAAGTGGAACGAAAAGATCACAGATACAGTATGCAAAGCTCAAGATATTTGAGTGATGATATAAAAAAATTATAAATTTTATAAAGGAAGAAAAATCATGAAAAGAGCAAATGTATTTTATAGGATAATCGCACTTTTGATTCTTGTCGCAAGCGTGGTTACAGTTTTCTCTGCTTGCGGAGAAAAGCCCGAGGAGGTCAAGAAGGAGTATCATGACATAAACGGATATCTTATCGTCCGCCGCGATGCAGCAGACAAAAGAGTTGTAAACAAGACGGCAAGTCTCAAAAAGACGATCCTCTCAGAGCTTGGCACAGAGCTTACGGTAAACGTTGACTGGTATAACCCGAATAACGCTCCCGATCCGAACGCCAAGGAGATTCTTATCGATAAGACAAACCGTAAGGAGTCCGATGAAGCGCTCGCAAAGCTTGAGGGTATGCCTGACGATTCTTACGTGATCGATATTACCGAAAATAAGATCGTTATCGTCGGAAAGAGCACGGTCGGAACGGTTCGCGGTATTCAGTGCTTTATAGATACATACATACTTTCTTCCGAGGAATCGGGCAAGATAGATATCTCGGCAGGAAAGACATTTACAAAGGAATATGACGTACTTCAGAACATCTACGTAGAGGATAAGCTCGATATGGACGTTGAGGTAATATCCACTCTTCTTGAAACGACCTCTCCCGGTGTGTTTACAGACACTTTGGGAACTCCCGCAACTGTCGGCAGAGTTCTTTACCCCTCGATAACAGAGCTTCAGTATCAGAAGAATGAGGAAGATAACGGTAAGCTTATCGCAATATTTGAATTTGGCAGCAGTGATAACGGTGCTACGAGCGGCTCGGTATGGGAAAGCACGGACAAGGGAGAGACCTGGAAGATAATCGCGCGTCCGATGGAAACGAAAGACAAACTCATAAAAGGAATATCGATGGCACATATCTATGAGCTTCCCGCGCAGGTCGGAGATATGCCTGCAGGTACTCTCCTTTATTCGGGTAACTCGGTTGACTATAGCTATAAATCGCATATCGCAGTATGGAGAAGCTTCGATGCAGGAAAGACCTGGCAGGAATACGTTATAATTGCAAAAGCAGGAGGACTCAAGGAAGGCATATGGGAGCCTTTCATGTGGTACGAAGAATCGGACGGATATCTCTACTGCTTCTATTCGGACGACTCTGACCCGAAGCACGACCAGAAGCTCGTTTATAAGCGCTCGAAGGACGGCGTAAACTGGAGCGATATCGTCGACGTTTGTACCTTTGACGACCCCGCAGACCGTCCCGGTATGTTCTCTATGGTAAAAATGGGTAACGGCGAATACTTTATGGTCTACGAGTACGTTATAGGCGGTGGAAGCCTTGTGTACTATAAGACAACGAAGGATATAACAAAGTGGAATCCTACAGATCCGGGTACACTTCTCAAGGTGGGAAGCTACAGCGTAGGTTCTGCACCCTGGTGCATATGGACACCGTTTGGAGGTGAATGCGGTACGCTTATCGCTACGGGAATGTGGGAATCGGGCGGAGACGGCACACACCGTATGTTCGTAAGCACAGACTACGGCAAGACCTGGTCGCTTATGGCAAATCCTCTTCCGTATAGTCACGACAAGCTTATGCACGACGATAACCATATAGGTTACAGCCCTGCGTTCTTTGTAGGAAAAGACCAGTCGGTCATTTACTATATGAACGCAACAGACTACCGTGACAGCCACGGACTCGGTGTTCCGAGAATGCAGTTTGCAAGACTCAAGCTTTACGAGCAGTAAGTCTTGAAATATTCGGATAAAGCTATGAAAAAGAATAATTTGTTTATAAAAGCCCTCTCGCTCATCCTGGCGTCGCTTTTCCTGCTGACGGCATTTTCGGCTTGCAGTAACAGTAATGAAAAGCCCGAGGAGGAGAAGAAGGAAGGTCTTGACATCAGCGCATATATTATCGTACGCAAAGACGCTTCGGACAAAAGAATAACAAGTGAAACAGCCAATCTCAAAAAGACTATAGAATCGACACTCGACGTGGCTCTTACAGTGGGTACAGACTGGTACAACCCGTCAAGCGCGCCCGACCCGAACGCAAAAGAGATCCTTATTGACAAGACAAACCGTAAGGAGTCCGAGGAGGCACTTGCAAAGCTCGAGGGTATGCCCAAGGATTCTTTTGTGATAGATATAACCGAAAATAAAATAGTTATCGTCGGCAAGAGCACTATTGGTACGGTCCGCGCTATGAAGACCTTTGTAAATAACTACGTGCTTCCTTCAAAGTATGCCGGTATTATAGACATTTCGGCAGGAATGACTCTTACAAAAGAGTATGACGTGCTTCAGAACATCTATATCGAGGATAAGCTCGATATAGATGTAGAGGTGGTATCTACGATCATTCAGTCTACACGACCGGGTGAATATACGGACGTGCTTGGTACTCCGGCAACCATATACTATCCCACGTATCCATCTATAGTTGAGCTTCAGTATCAGGAAAACGAAGAAGACAACGGTAAGCTTGTCGCAATACTGGAGTTCAGCAGCAGTAACGATAACAGTACTTGGGGTTCGGTGTGGGAAAGCACAGACAAGGGTGAAAGCTGGAAGATCATTGCCCGCCCGAGAGAAACGCTTGACAGAACTATAAAAGGCATATCGATGGCTCATATATACGAGCTTCCCGCAGCGGTGGGAGATATGCCCGCGGGCACACTTCTTTATTCGGGAACGTCGGTGGATTACAGCCGTAGATCACAAATTGCTATATGGAGAAGCTTTGACGCCGGTCATACGTGGAAGGAATATACGATGGTTGCAAGCGCAGGCGGACTCAAAGAGGGCATTTGGGAACCCTTTACCTGGTATGACGAGTCAGACGGCTACCTTTACTGCTTCTATTCAGATGATAGTGACCCAAGGCACGACCAGAAGCTCGTTTATAAGCGTTCAAAGGACGGTAAAACGTGGAGCGACGTTTGTCACGTATGCGCCTTTGACAATCCTGCGGACCGTCCCGGTATGCTGGCTATGACAAAAATGGGCAACGGCGAGTATTTTGCGGTTTATGAGTATTGCGGATCTGAAAATTGTCATATATACTATAAGACCACAAAGGATATTACATCCTGGAACCCTTCCGATCCCGGCACAAAGCTTAAAGCGGGAGGCTACAGCGTAGGCTCTGCCCCCTGGTGCGTATGGACGAGCGCGGGCGGAGAGTGCGGAACACTTATCGTTACAGGAATGTGGGAATCGGGCGGTGACGGTACTCACCGTATGTTCGTAAGCTTTGATTATGGTAAAACGTGGGAAACTATGACAAACCCGTTGCCGTACGATCTCGGAAATGAGGCTACTGAGCACGATCATATAGGCTACAGCCCCTCGCTTTTCGTTGGCGCAGACCGTTCGGTAATTTATTATCTCAATACAACAAATACAAACGATCCCAAATATGCAGTTGCTGAAATAAAATTCGCAAGACTCAAGCTTTACGAACAGTAAATTTTGAAACATTCGGAGAAAGCTATGAAAAAGAATAATTTGTTTATAAAAACTATCTCGTTTGTTTTGTCGTTACTTTTCGTACTGACGGCACTTTCGGCTTGCAGTAATGAAAAGCCGCAGGATGAGATCAAAAAAGAGTATCTCGACATCAGCGGATACCTTATCGTGCGCCGCGACGCTTCTGCGGCGAGAGTCACAGATGAAACGGCAAATCTTAAAAAAACTATAGAAGCAAAGCTCGGCGCGACCCTTACGGTAAATACCGACTGGTATAATCCAACTAACGCGCCCGACCCGAACGCAAAAGAGATCCTTATCGATAAGACAAACCGCAAGGAGTCCGAGGAGGCAC
>JAFXJH010000108.1 GCA_017532425.1 Clostridia bacterium
CGGTATTCTTGTTATCGCAGTAGCGCAGGAAGTACCAGGAGGAGCCTGCCCACTGAGGCATGGTGTCGGTCTCGCGTCTTGCGTCCTTGCCGCACTTGGGGCACTTGCAGTTTACGAAGCTCTCGATCTTCGCGAGGGGAGACTCGCCGTCGGAGCCGGGCTGGAAATTATCAACGGGAGGCAGTCTGAGGGGCAGCTCCTCATAGGGAACAGCCACCATGCCGCAGTCTGCGCAGTGAACGATCGGGATAGGCTCGCCCCAGTATCTCTGTCTGTTGAACGCCCAGTCCTTCATCTTGTACTGAATACCCTTTTCGCCAACGCCGCGCTCGGAAAGCACCTCGGTTGCCTTTGCGATAGAATCCTTCTTGTTTGTGAAGCCGTTAAGGAAATCGGAGTTTACCATCTCGCCGTCGCCCGTGTAAGCGCCCTCGGACATATCTCCGCCCTTAATAACCTCAATAATATCGATACCGAACTTCTTTGCGAAGTCGTAGTCACGCTCGTCGTGTGCGGGAACAGCCATAATAGCGCCCGTGCCGTAGCCCATCATTACGTAGTCGGCAATGTAGATCGGGATCTCCTTGCCGGAGAGCGGGTTGATAGCGGTAAGACCTTCGATGCAAACGCCGGTCTTGTCCTTTACAAGCTGTGTACGCTCAAATTCGGTTTTCTTGCTGCACTCCTCGCGGTATGCCTTGATAGCATCCATATTTGTGATTCTGTCAGCATATTTTTCAATGTAAGGATGCTCGGGAGCCATTACCATAAAGGTAACGCCGAACATTGTGTCGGGACGGGTCGTGTAGATGCGGAGGCTGTCGTCTGTGCCGCTGAGCTTGAAGTTTGCAAAAGCACCCTCAGAGCGGCCGATCCAGTTTTCCTGCTGCATTTTTATGTTGGGCAGATAATCTACGTCCTTAAGACCGTTAAGAAGCTTTTCAGCATATTCTGTGATGCGCAGATACCAAACGTCCTTGGACTTCTGCACGATCTGGCTGTGACAGATGTCGCACTCGCCGCCCTGCGAATCCTCGTTGGAGAGCACGCACTTGCAGTGAGGACAGTAGTTTACAAGAGCCTGATCACGGAAAGCAAGACCGTTTTCAAACATCTTGAGGAAGATCCACTGAGTCCACTTGTAGTAGTTTTCGTCGGTCGTGTCAACGACTCTCGACCAGTCGAATGAGAATCCGACCTTTTTGAGCTGTGAGGTGAACTTTTCGATGTTCTTGTCGGTAAGTATTCTCGGGTGAGTATTATACTTTATTGCAGAGTTTTCGGTAGGAAGACCGAACGCGTCAAATCCGATAGGGAAGAGAACGTTGTAGCCCTGCATACGTCTTTTGCGCGAGATGACCTCAAGACTCGAGTAAGCCTTGATATGTCCTACGTGCATACCCGATCCGCTGGGGTAAGGGAATTCAACAAGTCCGTAAAACTTGGGCTTTGAATGATCGTCGGAAGCATTAAAAACCTTTGAATCTTCCCAACGGGATTGCCATTTTTCTTCAATTGCTTTAAAATCGTATTTCATAATTTATATAACCTTTCGTTTGGTAAAAGTCAAAATATAGATCAGTCGATAAGCAGACCGGAAATGTCAATATTTTCAGCATCTGCCCAAAGCTTGTCAAGCTTGTAGAATTCTTTTGCATTCTTGGTAAAAATGTGTACCATAACGCTGTTGTAGTCGAGAACGATCCAGGAAGCATCGTCTTCGCCCTCGGTGTTGAGAGGCTGAATGTCGAGCTCACCGAGCTTAAATTCAAGCTCACCCGCAAGAGCGCGGTTGTGGGTTGTGGAGGTTCCCGTGCAGATAACGAGATATTCGGTAAGCACGGTCTTTTCTTCTACGTAGAGAAGAGAAATGTCCATAGCGCTTTTTTCATCAAGTATCTTTACAATTTTTTGTGCAAATTCAAGTGCGGTCATATATATTCCTTTCTTGTACGGAAAATAACTGTAGAAAATATTATAACAGTTTTTGTACGATTATTCAATAGTTTTTAAGATAAAATCTTTGCATTTGAACAAGTCGGGATGAACGGCGCGCCCGCTTTCCTCAAGATGCGCTGACGTTTGGTCGAGTATTTTTATAATAGATGTGTCAAGCACTCTGAAAATATCGGCTCCGGGAGCCTTCAGCTCGCTGTGGAAGGCCTCTCTCGTGCGCTGACATATTTCCCATCTGCGAGTCGGCTCGATGTAGTCGGAAATAAAGAGAAGCTTTGAAATGAGCGACATATTTTCGTCCCCCGTCGTGTGCTCTCTTATCGCTTTGCAGATATCGCGGTCGGTATATTCGGAAAATTCGTATTCGGCGATCTTCGCACCCGCCTTAGCGTGAAGAACGGCAGGCGACGCAAAATCATCGTCGGTAAAGCCTATGCGGTATTTCTCGTCAAGCGCCCTGAACTCGTCTATTGAAAGTCCCTTTGCTACGTCGTGCAGAAGGGCAGCAAGAGAAAGCTGTGTTTTTTCCTTGTCGCTCAAACCGAAAATATCGGCGAGTAAAAGACACTCGTCATTTACGGCTAAAGTGTGTTCGAAACGGAAAGAATCGCTTATTCGGCGCGATATTTCGTCCTTGACAGTGTTTAAACAGGGATGACGTCCCCAAAAATCGTTGTCTCTCATTTTAGTTTAAATATAGCCCGCTGTTTTTAATGTATTCGTATACAGACGGCGTGATAAGTCCGCGTGTGTCATCTCCCGAGGCAATTATTTTTCTTATCTCGGAGGATGATACGCTTATCGGTTTGTTTTTCAAAATAATTATCTCGGCACTGAAATTTTCCTCGTAAGATCTCCTTTTCAGCTCGATATCCTTTGCCATTTCCTCGGTGATGTCCTCACGAAGGGCAAGCACGATGGTGGCAAGATCGAAAATGATATCGGGATTTTTCCATCTGTCAAGGGTCAAAAACATATCCGTGCCGCAGAGAAAATAGAGCTTCGTGTCGGGCGATGCAAAATGCTCAAGCGTTTCGTACGTGTAGCTCACGCTTTTTTTCCTAAGCTCAAAATCGGAAACGGTAACGGCACTGTCAAAGCCTTCGTCCTTCGAAAAGGCAAGCCTTGCCATATTGAAACGGTGAATAGGGTCGATCTCATAGGCGATCTTGTGCGGAGGTGTGAAGGTCGGCATTATAAGAAGGGTATCTGGCTTTATCTCGTCATAAAAGGCCTTAGCCGCAGATATGTGACCGATGTGAGGAGGAGAAAACGTTCCGCCGTAGATAGCTATCTTATGTGACATCAGAATGCACCGAGATCGATCTTTTTGTGCTTTTCAGACTCTCTGTAAAGTACAAATGTATTTCCTACAACTCCGACAACAGCGGCTTCGGTAGCCTCGGCGATAGCCTCTGCAGCCTCGCGTGCAGTATATTCACAGTTCTGAAGTACACGAAGCTTGATAAGCTCACGAGCTTCAAGTGCATCAGAGATCTGCTTGATCATATTTTCATTGATTCCGCCCTTGCCGACCTGAAAAATAACAGGCTCGGTCATAGCAAGCGAGCGGAGATGTGCTCTTTGTTTGCTGGTCATAGTTTTATCCTCAATATAAAAATATAAAAGTGTTATTTTTAAAGTAAATTTAACGATTATTACTTGTACTGCTTCAAACATTCGGAAAGCTGCGGAATAAGATCGGAAAGTGCGCGCGCACGGTGGCTGACCTTGTTCTTTTCCTCGCTCGAGAGCTCGCCGAAGGTCTTTGAGAGCGGCTGATAGATGAAAAGGGGATCGTATCCAAATCCGCCCTTGCCCGATTCGCTCTCTGCGATGATACCGGGACATTCGCCGCGTACGGTAATAAACCTTCCGTCGGGAGCGACGGCAGAGAATACGCATACGAATTTAGCGGCGCGGTCTGACACTCCTTCAAGATTTTTGAGAAGCTTTGCGTTGTTTTTGGCGTCGGTAGCACCCCCTCCCGAATAGCGGGCAGAATAAATTCCGGGCGCACCGCCGAGCGCGTCTACCGCAAGACCGCTGTCGTCGGCAAGACCGATGTACCCAAGCGTTGCGGGCACGGACGCCTTGATCCTCGAGTTTTCCTCAAAGGAATTTCCGTCTTCCTCGATCTCGTCGGTATATCCGATGTCGTCAAGCGAGAGTATGTCAAGCTCTTCTCCGACGATGTTTCGATATATTTCCTTGATTTCTCTGATCTTGTTCTTGTTTCTTGATGCCAGAACGACTTTCATAACGAAAAGAGTCCTTTCGGTAAAATTTTATTCAAAGAGAGCGTCTACGAATTCGGTAGGCTCAAAGGGCTGAAGCTCGTCTATCTGCTCGCCGACACCGATGAATTTTACGGGTATTCCGAGCTCGTTCTTTATAGAGAATACGATACCGCCCTTGGCTGTGCCGTCGAGCTTCGTGAGAACAAGACCGGTAATTTCCGACGTGTTTCTGAATTCCTTTGCCTGATTTACGGCATTCTGACCGGTAGTGGAGTCGAGCACAAGAAGAGTTTCGCGAGAAGCATCGGGAAGCTGCTTGTCGATAACGCGGTTGATCTTTGCAAGCTCGTTCATAAGATTCTTCTTGTTGTGCAGACGACCTGCTGTGTCAATAATAAGAACGTCGGCCTCGCGCTTGACAGCGGCAGCAGCGGCGTCGTAAACGACGGCGGCAGGATCGGAGCCCTCGCTCTGCTTGATTATCTGAACGCCTGCACGGTCAGCCCAGATGGAGAGCTGCTCGATAGCACCCGCACGGAAAGTGTCACCTGCGGCAAGAAGGACAGATTTTCCTTCGGATTTGTAAAGATGAGCAAGCTTGGCAATAGAAGTGGTCTTTCCGACACCGTTTACGCCGATAACGAGTATGACGGAGGGCTTGGTATCAAGCTTCATTTCCTCTTTTTCTCCGATCATATCGAGAAGGATCGATTTAAGAGCAGCGGTAGCCTCTTCGGACTCCTTGATCTTTTCCTCCTTGATCTTTTCGCGGAGTCTTTCCATGATTATTTCGGTTGATTCGAATCCGACGTCGGCACAAATGAGCATTTCCTCAAGCTCTTCAAGCGTATCTTCGGAAACGCCGTGCTTGAATATCGAGATAATTCCCGAAAAAGCAGAGCTTTTGGTTTTAAAAAGACCGTTTTTTAATTTTTCAAAAAATCCCATTATAATTTCACTCCGAGTTTCTTTTCAATTTCGCTGAGATTTACCGAGAGAAGCTGTGAAACACCGCGCTCCTGCATGGTAACTCCGTACATTTCGTCTGCGGCTTCCATTGTACCGCGTCTGTGGGTGATTATGATGAACTGCACCCTGTCAGAGAATTTCTTTGCATAATTTGCAAATCTCGTTACGTTTACGTCGTCAAGGGCAGATTCGATTTCGTCAAGCAGACAGAATGGGGGAGGATTGATCATTATTATAGCAAAGTAGATAGCTACGGCAATAAATGACTGCTCGCCGCCCGAAAGCTGTCGTAGGTTGTGTATCTTCTTTCCGGGAGGTGCAACGTTTATGTCGATACCGCTGGTGAGAAGATTGTCGGGGTCGGTAAGAGTAAGCGAAGCGCTTCCTCCGCCGAAAAGATCCTTGAAGACCTTGCCGAAATTCTCGTTTATCTGAGCAAAGGTCTCGGCAAATCTTCCGCGCATCTCCTTTTCAAGACGGGCAATTACCTGAACACAGTCGGCTTTTGCCTTCTTGAGGTCTTCTATCTGACCTGACATAAAGTCGTATTCTTTCTTTACAGCGGCATATTCCTCGATAGCGCCGATATGTACGTTGCCAAGCTCCTTGATCTTTGATGTCAGTATGTTCTGCTCAGCGACCATTGACGTGCGGTTTTCGCTGTCCGTCTTGGGATAGGGAAGAGCGACCGCATCTGCATAGGAAAGATTGTAATCGTCCCAAAGCCTGTTGGAAAGACGCTCTTTTTCCTCGCGTATGCGCTCGGAAGCGGCTTCAAGCTTTGTAACAGACATAAAGGTAAGCTCGCGCTCTCTCGTTTTGTCCTTGATAGCGGCTCTTGTCTGCGCGATCTCCTTTTCGTATTCCTCGCCGTCTGCAGAAAGAGTGTTAAGCTCGGACTCAAGCTCGCTGAGAGCGTTATCTGTAAGGATTATAGAAGCCTTGGTGGCGCGTATCTCGTCCTCGAGCTCTTCAATTCTGCGGCTTATTTCGCTTGAACGCAGGGCAATATCCTCAATATCCTTCTTGAGAGAAACCATCAGAGAAGCGTTCTGGTTTATTCGATCCTCTGCGTTTTCGACCTCCTTGCGCTTTACTGAAACACTTACAAGAAGCTCGTTCTTTACGCTTGCAAGAGTAGCGATACGGGCGTTGACCTCTTTTATACTGCTCTGCATAGCCTCAAGCTGATCCTCGTTTTCTTTGATAAGATCGGAAAGCTCATTTATTCTTCGGCTCATAGCTTCCGCCTTTGCAGAGCTTTCGCTTCTTTCGCGCTCGATCTCTCCGAGCTTTTCGGATATTTCAGCAATTCTCTGATCGATCTCGTTAAGCGATCTTTCCCTAAGTGAGAGCGAAGCCTCGCCCGCACTTACAAGGGAAGCGAGCATGGATGCGCTGTCAGCGTTTCGCTCAAGAGAGTCGTTTATATCGTCAGAGCGATTTTTGAGGAGAGCGAAATCAGCCTTCAGCTTTTCACAGCTTTCAAGAGCCTTTTTCTCGTCCTCGTCGAGCTTTGCAATATCAAGGCTTCGTGTGAGAATACCGCTGTCGCGCTTTGCAGCACCGCCGGTAAACGATCCGCCGGCATTTATAAGCTGACCGTCAAGCGTTACTATTCTCACGGTGTATCCGAGAGCCTTTGCTGTAAACGAAGCATTGTCAAGCGTGTCGAATACGACAGTTCTTCCGAGAAGATAGGATATTACGTTTCTGCATTTTTCTTCACATTCAACAAGCTCGTCGGCAATTCCGATGTATCCTGCACTCTGCTTAAGTGTTGAAAGATTTATGTTAAGCTTCTGTGCTTTTATAGAGGTAAGCGGGTAAAAGGTAGCGCGTCCCGCATTTTCGCGCTTTAAATATTCGATAGCCGATTTGGCGGCGGCTTCGTTTTCAACGATTATATTCTGAATATTAGCACCGAGAGCGGTCTCAATAGCAAGAGTAAGATCGCGTCCCACGTTTATCTGCTTTGAAACTGGACCGATAATTCCGCGAAGATTTCCGCGTGCGGAAGCCTCGGCAATTACTCTGACCGAGCGCTGATATCCGTCGAAATGCTCGTCCATTCTGCGAAGAGCGTCAGCCTTCTGACGGCAGGCGGCGGCAGAAGCGGACTCTGCATCGATACTCTTTCGGATGCTTGTAGCATCCTCCTCGATCTTGGAGAGTGCTTCCATAAGCTCGGCACGCTCTTCTTTAAGAGTGTCTGCCTTTTCGCTGTAGTGGGCAAGGGAAGCTCTGCCGCTTTCTATTTCACCGGCAAGAGCGTTTCTTTCATCGCGTGCCTTTGTAAGGTCTGCTTCAAGCTCAGCCGTGTGAGATTCGGATGACGAAGAGGTCGCTCCGAATGCAGAATATTCCACGCGGAGCTCGGTGTATTCGCTTTCGAGCTCGTATGCCTTTTCTTCGATAAGATCGAGCTTTTCCTGAAGAGAGGTTACGTTTGTGCGCTCTCTGTCGAGCTCGGCTGATTTTTCTTCAAAATCCTTGGTTGCATTTTCAAATTCCTTGCTGAGTGATGCTTTTATATTTGCAAGCTCGGTAGCCTCAGCCTCGGCAATTTCAAGCTTTGCAGCAGCCGAATCAGAGCTTGCGGCACTTGCCGAGAGCGCACCGATAGCATTCTGCTTGTTGTTTCCTGCAACTGTAAGGTCGGCTTCAAGCCTACTCTTTTCACGCTCGTGATCGTGTATCTTGGTGCGCACCTGCTCGAATTCGATTCGCTTTTCGAGCTGTGACTCTGCAAGCTGTTCACTGCGTTTTTCAAGCAGAGAGAGTGAGTTTTCGGCAATTTCAAGCTCGTTTCTTGATAAAACGAGTTCTTTTTCATTTTGCTCTCCGCTTTCGATTATCTTTCCGATGTCGTAGACCGAGATAGCAACGTCAAGAGCCTTTTTCTTTTCGTAAATTTCGAGATAAGCACGCGCCTTGACAGAATCTCTTTCAAGAGAAGGAAGTCTGCGTGCGTGATGAGAAACGATATCGTTAAGACGGGTAATGTTGTCCTCTGCCTCGGCGAGACGCTTTTCGGATTCTGCCTTTTTTATGCGGTATTTCGATATTCCGGCAGCCTCTTCGAATATTATGCGGCGGTCGTCGCTTTTTTGAGATATGATCTCGGATATTTTGCCCTGACCGATGATAGAATATCCGGTCTTACCAATACCGGTGTTCATAAACATCTCGGCAATATCCTTAAGCCTTACCTGCTTGTTGTTGATAAGATACTGACTGTCGCCCGTACGGAAATAACGTCTTGTGACCGTAATTTCGTCAAAATCCGAATTTATACGGTTTTCTCCGCGGTTGTCAATGGTCATGGATACCTCGGCAAAGCCCATAGCGGGTCTGTGCTCTGTACCGCCGAAGATAACGTCTTCCATCTTTGTTCCGCGGATATTTTTGGACGAAAGCTCACCGAGCACCCATTTTACGGCGTCGGAAATGTTAGACTTACCGCTTCCGTTGGGTCCTACGATGATAGTCATACCGGGGTCGATCTTTATTTTTGTTCGTTGAGGGAAGGATTTGAATCCGTGAAGCTCAAGCGAGAGAAGTCGCATTTGAAATTCTCCTGTTTCAGTAAAGTTTTTGAGGATGAACGGTTTTCGGAAATAAAATCAGCTGCAGATGTCAAAATGAAACTCGTATCCCGAAAGAGAGCTGTCCTCGATTATTTTTATTTCAGATAGTGAATATTTGTCTTTAAGCTTGTTTATATTGACTTTTTTTTGACCGACGGCCTTTGAAACCATATTTTTTGCAACGCGCAGAATGGCTTTTTTGCCGTCAAGAGATCCTGATTTGTCAAGCTCTCTGTAAAAGAGCTTTAAGAAAAATTCAGACATACACATTTCGCCGAGAGCGGGATGAAACGCTCCTGCGACGATACCGTTTTCGCCGTGAAGAGAATCGGTCTCGCAAAGTCCTACGCGGATAACGGGAATATTTCTGTCGTGCGCGATGCATAAAAGCTCGGACGTGCGGGCTACCGCTTCTTCGACGGAAAGCGGAGAATATACAGATCTCATCATCATTTCGTGGAGCTCTGTGCAAGCAAATACCGCGGTGGGATAAATACGCAGACCGTCAGCACCCGCGTCGCAGATGCCGATAAGAGTTTTTATCTCGTCGTCGAGCTCTGAAAAGGGAAGACCGACCATCATCTGACCGATAAGCTCAAAGCCTGCGCTCTTGACGGCCTTCATGGCACGGATGGAATCGGATGAAGTGTGTCCGCGCTTTGAAGCGATAAGCACCTTGTCCGAAAGACTCTGAATACCGAGCTCGATGGTTTTTACGGGATAATTTGAAAGTATGGAAAGTATTTCGTCGTCGATATAATCGGGACGGGTAGACATTCTTATTCCCGAAGCAGAGCCACGGTCGCAGAAATCCTTTGCCATATCAAGAAGGTCTGTCATCAACGTGCGGTCGATCCCCGTAAAGCTTCCGCCAAAAAAAGCAATTTCTGCATCCCTTGATGCTTCTCCGAGAGAAGCGACCGTTTCCTCGATAGATCTTTTCGCATCTTCTATCGAAAAAGAGTCGTGACCGGTTATCTTCCGCTGATTGCAGAAAACGCAGTCGTTTGGACATCCGAGATGAGGAACAAATACCGGTATGTTTGCGTGTTTCACTTTGTAAAGCTTCCTTTAATGATAAAGTGGATGATAAAGTGGATGATAAAGTGGATAATGTTATTTTAAAATTCAGTCGTCAAATCCGAAGAATTTAAGAGCATCCTTCGCGGCATTCTGCTCGGCCTCACGCTTGCTTGAGCCGCTTCCCGTACCGAGTACGTTGCTGTCGTTGAGACGAGCCTCGGCAATAAAATTCTTCTGGTGAGGCGGACCTGACTCCGAAACTATAATGTACACGAGAGTTTCGCCCGGTTTTTGCTGTACTATCTGCTGGAGCTTGGTCTTGTAGTCGGTGGACGAGTGCTCGCGGATCGTCTTTTCAATAAGAGGAACGGCATAGGAAAGAAGAAATTTGCGTACCTCCTCTATGCCTGCATCGATATACATAGCGGCAAGAAGCGCCTCGTAAGCGTCGGAAAGAATAGAGGGACGCTCTCTTCCGTTGTTTATTTCCTCACCGTGACCGAGAAGAAGATATTTTCCGAGATCTATTTCCTCGGCATACGAAGCGAGAGCTTTTTCACATACAACGGAAGAGCGTATCTTGGAAAGCTCGCCCTCCTGCGCACCGGTAAGATTATCAAAAAGATATTTGCTTACGATGATTGAAAGGACAGCGTCACCGAGAAATTCCATACGCTCGTTAGAGCTGATGGAATGCCCCTTCGCCTTTTCCTCGTTTGAATATGAGGAGTGGGTCATTGCATGCATAAGAAGCCCGCGATTTTTAAATGTATAGCCGATCTTTTTCTCGAGTTCATGTAATAAATCGTGGTTCATTTCATGTTTTTAACTGTAAAAACAGTTACCTTTCGGATATTTGCAAAAATTTATCGTTTTTAAGTAAGATTGAAATATGATCAGTTGTTTTCGCCCTCGGCTTTTTCATTGGGAGTGTTATTTTCCTCTGCCTTGCTTTCAACCTTTTCTTCAGCCTTGGGAGTGGATCTTGAAGCATTGGGTCTTCCCTTGGAAACAGTAACGCCTTCGGGGAGAGCCGCCTGCCTGGAAATATCCATAATAATGCCCGTGTTGTGATAGAAAACAGCCTGCTTGACCGCATTCTTGATAGCGCGCGCATCAGAGCTTCCGTGAGCCTTGATAACGGGACGGGAGATTCCGAGGAAAGGAGCTCCGCCGTATTCGGAAGCGTCAAAGCTCTTCTTGAGATCGTTTATCTGACCCTTAACGAGAAGAGCGGACATCATAGATACGGGATTTGCCTTGAACATAGTCTTGAGCTTCTTTGAGAAGAAGGAGCCCATACCCTCGATTGTTTTGAGGAGAACGTTTCCTGTAAAGCCGTCGGTTACAAGGATGTCGCACTTTCCGAAGGGAACCTCCTTGCCTTCGACATTGCCTATGAAGTTGATGTCAGACTGAGAAAGAAGCTCGAATGCCTCGACGTGCATAGGAGTACCCTTTTTGGATTCTGTACCGATGTTGAGAAGACCTACCTCGGGCTTTTCGATACCGAATATCTTTTCCATATAAATAGAGCCCATAATAGCAAACTGATAGAGATGAGCGGCGTCAACGGTTGCGTTTGCACCCGAGTCTATAAGAAGAACGGGCTTTTCAAGAGGAAGGATAGTAGCGATAGCAGAACGGAGCACGCCCTTGATCCTGTGAACGTAGAGAGTAGAGCCTGCGTGAAGCGCGCCTGTGTTGCCCGCACTTACGAAAGCGTCGCCTGCGCCCTCCTTGAGAAGCTTGAAGCCGACACGGATAGAGGAATCGGGCTTTTCACGTACGCTGAGAGGAGAATCCTCCATAGTGATAACGTCAGAGCAGTGTACGATCTCGATTCCATCGTCAAGCTCAACGCCGAGCTTTTCGGCAGAAAGTCTTATTTTTTCTTCATCACCGACGAGAATTATCTCGTGATTCATTTCTTTTCTTACGAGAGCAGCTCCTTCAACTACGATATCGGGAGCAAAATCTCCGCCCATTGCATCGAGAATAATCTTCATATTTGTAATCTCCTTAATCTTTTAGAGTATCTTAATTATCTGAATTTTCATTGTCAAGAGCTTCCTTGAAGCTTCGTGCGGCTTCGAGAGCTCTTTCGGAAAGCGCGGTATTTCGTGCGACCTTTCCGCCCTTTACACGCTTTTCAAGCGGAGGAACGATTCCGAAATTTATGTTCATAGGCTGAAAATCGGATGCACTTCCGTTTTTTACGTAATTTGCAAGCGAGCCGATAGCCGTCGTTTCGGGGAAGATAGCAGGCTCTTTTCCGAGAGCAAGACGGGCAGCGGCAATTCCCGCAACAAGACCTGACGCACACGATTCGAGATATCCTTCAACGCCGGTCATCTGACCCGCGAAGAAGATGTTCGGCTTGCTTTTCATTTCATAAGAGTCACCGAGTATCTTCGGAGAATTTATGAAGGTGTTTCTGTGCATCACACCGTAACGGAGAAATACAGCGTTTTCAAGTCCGGGTATCATAGAAAATACGCGGCGTTGCTCGGGGAAGGTCAGATGAGTCTGGAATCCGACGAGATTGTACGTGCTCTTGTCGAGATTCTCCTGACGGAGCTGAACGACGGCGTAAGCATCCTTTCCCGTGTCGGGGCAGGGGAGTCCGACAGGCTTGAGAGGTCCGTAGAGAAGGGTCTCCTTGCCTCTCTTTGCCATTACCTCGACCGGCATACAGCCCTCGAAGACCTTGAGATCCTTCTGGGTCTCCTTGTCGAAATCGTGAAGCACTGCCTCCTCTGCGCTGATAAGAGCGTCGTAGAATGCGTTGTACTCGCTTTCGTTCATAGGGCAGTTTATATAGCAAGCATCGCCCTTTCCGTATCTCGATGCGAAGAATGCCTTGGACATATCTATCGAGGAGGCTTCCACAATAGGAGCCGCCGCATCAAAGAAATGAAGAGATTCTTCACCGAGGAAGCTTGCGAGATATTTTGAAAAATCATCCGAGGTAAGAGGTCCGGTTGCAATGACCGTGATCTCATCCTCGTTTATCGAGGTGACCTCTTCGCTGATGACCTCGATATTAGGATGCGATCTTATTTTTTCGGTGATATACTCCGAAAAGATATTTCTGTCGACAGCAAGAGCGGCACCCGCTGGCACCTCTGCACAGTGAGCCGACTCCATTATAAGAGAGCCGAAGATGTCAAGCTCCTCCTTAAGAAGTCCGACCGCGTTTGTTATTTGCTTTGAGCGAAGGGAATTGGAGCAGACAAGCTCGCAGAAATTCTCCGAATGATGAGCGGGAGAAAATTTCTTCGGCTTCATCTCGTAGAGTCGTACGCAGACACCTGCGGAGGCTATCTGCCAAGCTGCCTCGCATCCTGCAAGACCCGCTCCGATAACGTTAACTGTTTTCTTCATCGTTAGTTTCCTTTTTGAAAGTACAACCCTCGGTGCTGCAAACGAGCAGATTTTTGCCCTTCTTTCTCATAAGCATACCAGAGCATACCGGACATTTCTCGTTTGTGGGCATATCCCAGGAAGAGAAGGAACAGGTGGGGTAGTTTTCACAGCTGTAGAAGAGCGTTCTGCTTTTTGAGCGCTTGGAAATTATCTGACCGCCGCATTTCGGGCATTTAACACCGATCTCGTTCTTGATGGGAAGGGTGTTTTTACAGCTCGGATAGTTAGAGCAGGCATAGAAGTTTCCGTAAGCGCTGCTTCTTATTACCATAGGACTACCGCACTTGTCGCAGACAAGACCGGTTTCCTTCGGCTCAACGGCAGGCTCCTTATTTACGGGGTTGTTGTTTTTGTCGATACGCTTGGTGTTTTTACATTCGGGATAGTTGGGACAAGCGGCAAAGCGTCCGAAGCGTCCCGATTTTACGACCATTTTGCTTCCGCATTTTTCGCAGATAATGTCGGTTTCTTCGTTTGGAACGTCAATATCACTGCGCTTTACAGAGCTTTCTGCACTGTCAAGACTTGCCTTGAAGCGGTCGTAGAAGCGCGAAAGAACACCGTTCATAGAGTCCTTGCCGTCGGCGATGCTGTCGAGCGAATCCTCCATTTCGGCGGTGAACTTGTAATCGATGATCTCAGGGAAATTTTCGATCATAAGCTTGGTCGTGACCTCACCGAGCTGTGTGGGGATAAGAACCTTTGCATCTCTCTTTACGTAACCCCTTGAAATGATGGTCGTAATGGTGGGTGCGTAGGTCGAAGGACGACCGATACCCTTTTCCTCAAGGAATTTGATAAGCGAAGCCTCGGAGAATCTCGGAGGAGCTTCTGTGAAATGCTGCTCGGGTGCGAGTACCTCGGTAGGAAGTACCTCGTTGTCGGAAAGCTCGGGGAGCATAGCTTCCTTTTCGTTTGCGATATCGTTGTATATTGTCAGATAGCCCTTGAAGCGTACGGTAGAGCCGCTTGCCTTGAAAATATGCTCACCGCAGGATATGTCTGCACCGACCGTGTCAAGCTCGGCGGAAGCCATCTGGCTTGCAAGGAAACGCTCCCAGATAAGCTTGTAAAGCTTGTACTGATCGCTCGAAAGATATTTTTTAACGGCATCGGGTGTTATGCTGACGTTTGTGGGACGGATAGCTTCGTGAGCGTCCTGAGCCTCAGCTTTAGCCTTGTATACTCTCGGAGACGCGGGATAATATTTGTCACCGTAATTTGCGATTATGAATTCCTTTGCGGTATCTCTTGCCTCGTCTGCGATACGGAGCGAGTCTGTACGCATATAGGTTATAAGACCGGTCATACCGCCGTTTTCGCTTCCGATGGAAACACCCTCGTAAAGCTCCTGCGCGATACGCATTATGCGCTGTGCCTGGAATCCGAATTTCTTGGAAGCCTCCTGCTGCATTGAGGAGGTCGTGAAGGGAGGAAGAGGATTCTTCTTCTTGATCGAACGCTTGATGTCCGAAACGATAAAATCCTTTCCGTCAAGCTCTGATAAGATAGCGTCTGCATCTTCTTTTGAATGAATGTCGGCTTTTGCAGAGCCTTTTCCGTAATATTTTGATCTGAAAAGCTTGCCTTGAGAGTTTTTGTGCGAAGCACTTATCGTCCAGTATTCTTCGGGAACGAATTCCTTTATCTGAGCTTCTCTTTCAACGATGATGCGGGTAGCGACAGACTGAACTCGACCTGCGGAAAGACCGCTGCGTACAGCCTTCCAAAGAAAGGGACTTAATTTGTATCCTACGATACGGTCGAGAATTCTGCGTGCCTGCTGTGAATTAACAAGCTCGATATCTATTTCTCTCGGCTTTTTGATAGCCTCCTTGATAGCGCTTTTGGTTATTTCATTAAAGGTTACACGGCGTGTCTGCTCAAGCGGAATACCGAGTGCGTTTGCGAGATGCCATGAGATAGCCTCACCTTCGCGATCGGCGTCAGTTGCGAGGAAGACTTTGTTTGCATTTTTTGCTTCTTTTTTTAGCTCCTTGATAAGATCTCCTTTTCCGCGGATATTTATATAATGAGCTTCAAAGCCGTTTTCTATATCAACTCCGAGGGTGCTCTTGGGAAGATCGCGAACGTGACCCTTGGAAGCAATGACCTTGTAATTTGTACCTAAATAATTTTTTATCGTAGTCGCCTTTGCGGGAGACTCAACGATTACGAGATTTGCCATATCAGTAAATTCGCCTTTCTTGACATAATGCAGTCATATATTTTATTTACGGTGTCACCTAAGCTTTGGTAAAAACACCGCCGGGAAGAGTTTTTATAAATCCTTTTATTTCAAGCATAGTGAGATTCTGTAGTACGGTAGCGACCGCTATTCCGGAGCGTGATATTTCATCGGCGCTTATATTACCCTCGTCGGGGAAGAGAGAATATATCTTCTTTTCGGTTTCGTTAAGCGACGACGTATCGCGGACGGCTTTTTCCTTCGCTTGAATTTTATCTTTTTCTGTATCTTTTTCTTTTACTTTTTCTTTGTTTTTGGCTTTTTCCTTGCTTTTTACAGCTTCGACCTCTTCGCTGAAGGAAAGAGGCTTGCTTGAACCTATATTCTGATCGTCATCGGCTGAAAATTCATTTTTGGATGCTATCGGCTTTCTCGGAGCAGATACACGCGAGCCTGCCGAGCCCGAAGAGAATTTCGGCATAAAAGCGGGAAGATTTTCAATTCGTATTCTATGCGGATAGATGTATTCGTATTCTTCAAGCATATCAAGAGCACCCGTAACTATTTTCGCGCCCTTTTTGAGAAGGCGGTTCGTACCGATGCTGTTAAGCTCTCCGACGTTTCCGGGAATCGAGAAAATGTCGCGACCCTGCTTTTCAGCGTATTTTGCAGTTATCATAGCACCGCTTTTCGCATCTGCCTCGACAACGAGAGTGCCGAGCGAAAGTCCGCTGATTATTCGGTTGCGGATAGGAAAGTTAGAGCCGATGGGCGGAGTAAAGGGCTTGAATTCAGTGAGAACAAGACCCGTGCGTGCAATTTCATCCATAATGTACTCGTTTTCGGGCGGATAAGCCTTGTCGATACCGCATCCGAGAACTGCTATAGTGTATCCGCCTGCGTCAAGCGCACCTCTGTGACATATGGTGTCGATTCCGCGCGCCATACCGCTTACGACAATAGCACCGCCGAGTATAAGATCACGGGCGATACGGTAGCCCTCACGCTTGCCGTAATCGGTCATACGTCTTGTTCCTACAAGCGCGATGCATACGTTGTCATCGAAATTTATAAGCTTGCCCCTGAAATAGAGAAGTATGGGCGCTTTTTCAATATCTCTGAGACGCTGAGGATAAAATTTGCTGTCGTAGGGAAGAAGACCGACGTTGTTTTCGGTGCACCAATCGTATATGTCGCGTGCATCGTCGAGCGACTTGTCGCAGAGCGCGTCGATATATTTCGGATCAAGCCCCGAGACCGTCAGATAATCCTCTGAAGAAGCGTTGTAGATAGAATCGGCATTGTGCTCAAAGTGAGTCATTAACGCATCTACGTTAGGTGACGCGATAGGTAATTTCGTGCTCAGCCATATCCAGCTCAAAATATCTGACATATGTCGGATCCTCCCTTAAAATCGTGATATTATTTGATGCGGCGTCTGTAGTCCTCCCAAAGGAGAATAGAAGCCGCAGAGGAAACGTTAAGCGATTCGGCACCGCTCTCCATAGGTATGATCATTTCGCCGCCCGCACACGAATCTATGACATCGCGCGGCAGACCGTGTCCCTCGTTGCCCACAACGAAGCAAACGTTTTCGGGAAGCGGAGATATACCGAGCGTGCCCGCTTTGTCTGAAAGCGAGGCAGCAATCGGTATAATGCTATTCTGAGGTAAAGACGCAAGCGTACTGTTAATGTCGCTACATCTGACCGTCCTGAGTCTGAAGAGCGCACCCATAGAAGCGCGCAGTGTTTTGGGACTGTATACGTCAGCGCAGTCCGAGCTCAGAATGAGAGTGTCGATACCGAGAGCGGCGGCAGTACGCATAAGCGTTCCGAGATTGCCCGGATCGCGTACCGAAACAGCGGCAAAGCAGTGTTCGCCCAAAGCACCATTATATATTGTAGCAAAATTATGCAGACTGTCAAGATGTTTTGCTACACAAAATATGCCTTCGGGCGATTTTTCTTCTGAAATTTTTGAATAAACGCTGTCCGGAACCAAAAAAATTTCGGTAGAGGAGGGAAGAGTGTCCGAAACGGAAATATTCTTTTCTGTCAGAAATACCTTTTGCGGTATAACGCCGTTGGCTAAAGCTTCCTCAAGGAGCTTGTGACCTTCAAAATAAAACAGTCGGCTTTCCTCACGGAACTTTTTATCACGAAGCTTTGCCGTATCGATTATCATACGGTTGTTTCTTGATGTTATTTCTGTCAAAATTATCCTCTCCTTTACACGGTAAAAAATACAACAAAAACCCGCGTACGCGGGTTTTTATTTTGAAAAAATTATAAAGCTGCCTTTGCCTTTTCAACGAGAGCTGCGAAAGCTTCCTTGTCGTAAACAGCGATTTCAGCGAGCATCTTTCTGTTGAGGCTTATGCCTGCCTTCTTGAGTCCGCACATAAGACGGCTGTAGTTGATTCCGCAAACCTTTGCCTGAGCAGAGATTCTGGTGATCCAGAGAGAACGGAAATCTCTCTTCTTCTGCTTTCTTCCGATGTAAGCGTAGTTGCCGCTCATCATTACAGCCTGCTTAGCCATCTTGAAG
>JAFXJH010000109.1 GCA_017532425.1 Clostridia bacterium
ATATTTCGCGCACTCACGCAGACAGAATTCAAGCAGATCCTTTGCGATAAGGTCGACGTAATCGTCGTCATTACCCCATTTCGGAGCATTCCAAAGGATATTTTTAATGATCCTTCCCTTTTCCCCTTCAAAATTCGACTCACATGCAAGATAAACCTCGTCAAGCGTATAGCGCTTATCGTCGAAAACTACCTTCTTTATTGCCGCAAGCGAGTTTATCGTCTCGGTGTCCGTGCCGAACATATATCCCTTTTCCTTTATCGGCAGAGGATCAAGGTTAAGATCGAGCGCGTTTTCAATGCACCCGTCATAGAGAGCGCTCAATAAAGGAAGGGGTGCCATCGGACTTCTTCCGCCGCAATCGACAGGCTTACGGTCATTTTTTATACCGTCGAAATATCTATCAAACTGTCCGCTTGCATAAAGATCGAGGTGCTCCTGTGCATTATTATATGCTCTGATATCATTTGCGATATTCTCCGCGACCGCCGATCTATATTCAGAAAGCAGATCGTCAAAGTTCGCAAAATCGCGTTTCCTTTTCAGAAGATCCATCAGAATATGCGCAAGCGAGGAATTTCCGCAATTATAGAAATCACCCTTACCCGGGATATTTATATCCTGACAGAGATCGAAAGCGTAGTCGCGTGCAAATTCAATCGGAATACCCGCGCTGTTAAGGCTTGAAACGAAGAGATCGTCGTTATAATAAGAAACGTGGTTACATCCGTTAAGCGTGATCTCTGCCGCTCTGTCGAGAAATTCGGGCGGATTCTTACTGCTTATACGCAAATTGAATTCGGGCTCGGGCAGGTGAACCTTATCTATCGCGTCAAGGAAGATCATAGTGAGATCGTTTACCGCGCTTTCGCCGTTCGGAAGGACTCCTCCGAGGGTAACGACAAGCTGTGCGGCATAGTTTTTAAGATAGGTCGTTACAAGGTCTGCCTGATCGTACATCTTCATAAGAAGACATTCAATTATCTCAAGAGCCTCGCTTCGCTCCGTATCCTTCAAGAATTTACCGAGAATAACGTCAAGTCTTCCGTAGTTTATAAATTCAAAGCTCTCTCTTATAGTGCCGAGGTGTGCAAACCAGAGAAGCTGTACTGCCTCGCGGAAGCTTTCGGGCGGCTGTGCGCTTATTTTTCTGCATATACGCGCTATTTCAAGAAGCTCCTTTCTGTCCTCACCCTCCGCCTTTTGCGCAAGCGCGAGTGCTTCTTCTTCGTATCTGAGTATAAGCCCTTTAAGTCCCTTATACGCCGTTACAACACCCGAAAGAAAATCAATGTTTACACAGTTCAGCGTGCTATCTTCCTTTCTCTTTTCGGCATCGCTTATTATAGTGTCTATACCCTTGCAGAGAATAATGGAAAAATCGGGCGTAAAATGAGTTTTATTTCTGTAGCTCTAATCGCATCCGAAAAGCTTTATATCCTCTTCGTTTATATATTTTACACGTGTAGCGAGCCAGTATTCAAAAGGGCTGTGTCCGTCCTCGTTTCCTCTGTTTGCGGGAAAAAGTGTTCTCGTTCCTACTATAAGCTCCTTTTCCCCTATATATATCGGCATATTATCGAATATCTTCTTTAATGCCAAAGCTTTTCTTTCGATAATTCCGCACTTTTCGTCTGCCACAGACATCTCGTAAAAGGGCGCTCTGCGGCACTTATTTGCGCCTGTGATAGTCTGTTCTCTTAAAAACTCTGTTCTCGTCATTTTTTACCTCCTCATTTAAGCCAAGGTGATATTTCTGTCGGAAAATATCTTTCGGTAAGCCTCAAGCTCACTCGCCCCTATCTTCCCGGAAATATCGTACGGATATTCCATACCGAGAGTCTTGTATTTACTTGCTCCGAGAGTATGATAAGGCATAAGCGTTACCTGCTTTACCGAGTCAAGCACAGAAACAAGCTCTGCAATAGCCGTCATCTCGCTTTCGTTATTATTAAAATCGGGAATAACGGGAACTCGTACCCATATATCCTTGCCGACAGCCGAAAGCCTTTTGATATTTTCAATAATAAGACCGTTATCAACGCCCGTATATGCTTTATGCATCTCTTTGGTCACGCATTTTATATCGTAAAGATAAAGATCGCAGAAATCAAGCGTTTTTTCAATCTCGCTCCAAGCGACGTATCCCGAGGTATCAACCGCCGTATGCAGTCCCTGCTCTTTTGCTTTTTTCAGCACCAAAGCAACGAAATCTGCTTGAAGAAGACATTCTCCGCCCGAAAAAGTGACTCCGCCGTTATCTGCGTAAAAGATCCTGTCCTTCAGTATTTCTTTTATTATCTCGTTTTCGTCTACCTCTCTTCCGCAGACAGTAAGTGCCTCCGAGGGGCATTTTTCGGCATCCGAAAGCGTTTTCCTTTCCCCGCAAGCTCCGCAGGCAATACATTTTTCATCGAAAAACTGAAGCTGGCGCGTCCTTACGAGTCCTTCGGGATTATGGCACCATTTACATCTGAGCGGACAGCCCTTCATAAACACGGTCGTTCTTATTCCCGGTCCGTCGTGGACGGAAAAGCGTTGTATATCAAATATAGTTCCTGTCAATCGGGATCACTCTCCGTTTTATTTTTCATTTTTTATCAAGGATATCACAAGATCTGTTCCGAGCGTTTTTACGAGATCAACTTTTATATTCAAAATACGCCGAGGGATACGCCACAGCGACGTCGCCCGTGTCTTTTTTAGTCACGACTATAAATTCGTCACCTGCATGCGCAAGCTGATACAAGGCTTTATCCGACATAGGGGCTTCCCCGCTCC
Organism: Clostridia bacterium; assembly: GCA_017532425.1. Classification (GTDB taxonomy): domain Bacteria; phylum Bacillota; class Clostridia; order Oscillospirales; family CAG-272; genus SIG672. The sequence goes on from JAFXJH010000109.1 coordinate 2,782, forward strand.
AGGTATAATTATCCTTAGGAATATTCCAGCTCTTACCGTTTTCAAAGTACATTATGCGGACACTCACCTCTTTAAGCTTTTTGCTTACGCGGTTTCTGTTGTCCGTGCTGTATATTTCCTCTATGACGTTCAAAACGCGCTCTACGTTCAGGTCATAATCGTCGAGCGACACATTTTTTATACTGTTTTTTCTGCGGAAATGATCTATCGCAAGATATGCTATGATAAAGATCAGCGAAGCAATAAGAACGATCTTATAATATTTTTGGAAAACGAGCATTGCCGTGAATGCAAGTCCCGAAAAGATCCAAATCGGCACAAGAGATCCGTAATGCTCAAAGCGCGACAGATTTGCCGGATTTTTCAAAGCGTTTCTTATATCCGTTTCTATATTGTCGTTTGTCAGAATTTGCTTTTTTGCCATAGTTTCACCGCCTTTGTGGGTTTAGTTATATCATTAAATTATTAGCTTTAACGAGCGTTTTAGACGGCATCGTTTAATATTCTATTTCAAAGCCCAATTTATAGACATAGTCGATTACTTCGGGCACGTAATCCAAGTGAAATAAATTCTTGTTCTTTTCATTTTTGAACATAAGAAGTGACAAATGACCAGGTCCACCTGTACTCCACTTTACTTTTTTAATATCGTGTAATAAAACAATTCTTTCACGCTTTTTGAAAAATGGATATTCAATAATTTTAATCGTTTCTCCATCTATTTCTATATATGAATGATCCGAATAGTAAGCGAGAGTTGCTATTAAAAATGCAACAAAGGCAATCGAACAAAAAGTAATTAAAACAGGATATATACTTTGAGTATCAATCGACATTACAACTCCAACCATAAAGTAGAACGCGGCAAGAAAAGCGAAAAAGGAAATAAGAACTATTATAAACCATCTCGGTGTTTTTTTGCGAGGTGTCCTGCCATACATATAGAATTTCATTTTTACACCGCCCTTTTTTATTATACCACAACTTTGCAAATATTTCAAGCGTTTTGCCGGTTCGAATCTGTCGGGAGACCCGAAAAGAATGAAATCGTGCGTTGCACGATGAAATCCGAGCGGGGCTCGGATGAAATCTTCGGCGTGCCGCCTTAGATGAAATCGAAGCCTTGCGGCTTCGGATGAACCAAATCCGCCTCTACATCCTGCCGTAAGGCAGATTTCATCGCGAAGCGATTTCATCCACCGAAGGTGGATTTCTTCCGCCATCGGCGGATTTAGTTAAAAAAAGCACTTGCTCGCGCAAGTGCTTTTTTCTACTGGGGAATAGGGATTCGAACCCCAACATACAGAGTCAGAGTCTGCTGTGCTACCGTTACACAATTCCCCAATATTTTATTGTTTGTTTTGTGAGCTCCCTCACAACGTTATGTATTATAGCAGATGAAAATCGATTTGTCAACAGCTTTCGGCAAGTTTTTTTAACTTTTTTTAAAAATTTTTTTCGCGTCGCTTTTTACCTCTCGCTCACTTTTTCTCTCTTTTGTTAAAAAAATCAAAAAATATATAAAAAGCTGTTGATATCGCGTGCTTTTGAATGTATAATATATCAGTAGCTTATACAAAAACATAAGCACGAAACAAAGATATCTTGAAAGGATCTTTACCGTGAACAAAACAGACAGAGAGCTTTATCTCAAAAATATGCTTGAAAATAAAACAGCCGCCGTGCTCGGCATCGGTGTTTCCAATCTTCCGCTTATCGACTTTCTTCTTGAAAGAGGAACAAAGGTGATCGCCCGCGATATGAAAAAACGCGAGGCTCTCGGAAGTGAGCTTGCCTCCTCCCTTGAAGCAAAGGGGGTTACCCTTATCTGCGGAGAAAACTATCTCGACAATATTACCGAGGACATCGTTTTCCGCTCGCCCGGCATCCGCTTCGACAAGCCTTCTCTTATTGAGGCTGCCTCCCGCGGTGCGCTCATTACCTCCGAAATGCAGCTTTTCTTTGATATTACTCCCACGCACACGATAGGCATTACGGGAAGCGACGGAAAATCGACCACAACGACTGTGATAAGCAAAATTCTCGAAGAGGACAAGAAAAAGACCTTCCTCGGCGGAAATATCGGCTTTCCCCTTCTTCCCCGCGTAGACGATATGGACTCATGTAGCTATTCTGTTGCCGAGCTTTCTTCCTTCCAGCTTCACACTATGACAAAATCGCCCGATGTCGCCGTTATAACCAACATAACGCCCAACCATCTCGACTATCATCTCGGTATGGAGGAATACATCGAGGCAAAGGCAAACATCATAAAATATCAAGATGAAAATTCGCGCACCGTTCTCAACTGGGAAAACAGCATCACGAAAGGGCTTGGCGAAAGCGTCAAAGGCACTCTCGTATATTTCTCGTCAAAGTGCATACCCGACTGTGAAAACCGCGTTTACGAGAAGGACGGAATTATATATTACAACGACGATGCGATACTCAAAACCTCGGATATTAAAATTCCCGGACGTCACAACGTTGAAAACTATATGGCGGCAATCGGCGCGCTTTACGGCATAGTTTCAAAGGAGTCGATACAGTCTGTTGCCAAGAATTTCGGCGGAGTCGCCCACAGATGTCAGTTCGTTCGTGAGCGTCGCGGCGTAAAATATTACAACAGTTCGATAGATTCGAGTCCGACAAGAACAGCAGCGGCTCTCTCGAATTTTCCGCAGAAGGTCATCGTGCTTTGCGGCGGATATGACAAGAATATTCCCTTCGAACCTCTTGCCGCGCCCCTTTGTGAAAAGGCGAAGGCTGTCATCCTCTGCGGTGCTACAAAAGACAAGATAAAAGCTGCGCTCGTGTCCTCCAAGGAATACGAAAACACATCCGAAAAGCCCGAAATATACGAAACGTCCGACCTTGCCGAGAGTATAAAGGTTGCCTCCGATATGGCCGAAAAGGGTGACGTCGTGCTTCTCTCCCCCGCATGCGCAAGCTTTGACGCCTTCAAGAATTTTGAGGTTCGCGGAAACTTCTTTGTGAGCGAGGTTATGGCGCTTGAGGAATGAGAATGCTTTTTGGGACGTTGTTCCAAACCCTACTTAAGAAACTTTTCGTGAAAAGTTTCTTAAGAATCTTCAAAAGCTTTGCTTAAATCAATTTATTTTAACTTTAAAACGGGCATCTGCCAAAACAGATGCCCGTTTAATTTATGTTACTTTATTTCCGCAACTACTTCGATTTCGACCAAAGCGCCCTTGGGAAGCTCCTTTACAGCAACGCAGGAGCGCGCGGGTTTCTCTGTGAAGTACTGTGCATAAACCGCGTTGAACTCTGCAAAATCTGCCATAGTGCTGAGAAAACAGGTAGTTTTTACGACCTTCTCAAGCGAGCTGCCCGCCTCTTTCAGAACAGCCTCGAGATTTTTGCAGACTCTATGCGCCTGCTCGGTGATATCCTTACCTACCATTTCGCCCGTTGCGGGGTCAAGCGGGATCTGTCCCGACGTAAAAACGAGATTTCCCACGGTTACTGCCTGCGAATACGGTCCTATTGCCGCGGGTGCGTCATTTGTATGGATTTTATTGCTCATAATTTTAACTCCTCTGCATTTATACTTTTTCTGAACAATTTTAACACTTACAGGCATTCTTGTCAAGTATTTATTTTCTTTTTCCGCTTTCCGCTTCGCACACGCAGAAAGACCTTACGCAGAAAATCTGCGGGGATTATGAGGAAAGCGAGTGCTGTGACAAACGCCATCTCCATAAAGGAAAGGGGTACCGTACGGAAAAGGCTTCCGCCGAAATATATCATAAATGTCTGAATAACAGCGACAGATGCCATTATAACGAGGAACATTTTATTTTTGTTTATATGCGCGCCGAGATTTATTCTTTCCGTGCGTGCGGTAAAGCAGTTGAAGATTCCAAGGAAGATAAAAAGTCCGAAAAACGCACCGAGATGCTTTATCGGATTTTCGGATACGCCATAAAAGGCTTTTATTCTATCGCTGCAAAGGAAATTCATACATATCGAAACGGTAACTGTGCCCGAAAAGATTATATGCCCTATCATATATCTGCTCAGCAGGCTTTCGCTGCGTTTTTTCGGCTTTTCCTTCATTATTTCCTTGACCGCCGCCTCTCCCGAGAAGGCAAGACCTCCGAGGGTATCCATAATAATATTTATCCAGAGCATCTGTACGACGGTGACCGGAGTATCCACTCCGATAAACGGTCCTATAAGGCTGACGGCTACGGCGCAGAGATTCATAGTAAGCTGAAAGGTTATGAACTTCCGTATGCTTGCAAAGATCGTGCGCCCGTAGAGCACGGCTTTCACGATAGACGTGAAATTATTATCGAGGATGACTATATCGCCCGCCTCCTTTGCGACGTCCGTGCCGCTTCCCATCGCAAAGCCGATATCCGCCCTTTTGAGCGCCGGAGCATCGTTCACTCCGTCACCCGTCATACCGACAACAAGCTCCTTTTCCTGCGCTATCTTTACAAGCCGGCTTTTATCCCCGGGAAGCGCTCTCGCTATGACCGCTATTTTAGGCAGATTTTCGGATATTTCCCCGTCGCTCATTTTCGACAGTTCTTCGCCCGTTAAGACGAGTGAGTCTGAAAATTTTCCTATTATGCCGCATTCACGCGCGACCGCCGCCGCGGTATCACGGTTATCTCCCGTAAGCATCACGACCTGAACGCCCACCGTATGTATCTCCTCCACCGCCGCGCGTGCTTCCCTTCTTACGCTATCCCTTATTCCGACGAGTGCGACAAGAGTGAACTTTTCCTCCGACAGATCTTTTTCGGGAAGCTTTTCACAAGTCGCAACGGCAAGAACTCTTATTGCCTGCGAGGTCATTTCGCGCATTTTTGCGTTTATTTTGTTTTTGTCGAAGCTTTTCGTCCTTTCTCCGCTCGGCAGAAGGATAGTGTCGACCCCCGGAAGGATCAGCTCGGGCGCTCCGCGCACAAGGCAGAGCTTATCTTTATCATCCCTCGAAGAAAAGCTGACTGCCGAATATTTTTTATCACTCGTAAAAGCCACCTTTCCCGTAGGAACAAAGCCGAAATTATTTATCGGAGAGCGAAAAAAGCTTCTGAACGCCTTATCGGTCGCGTTGCCGCCCACCGCTCTTCTTCCCGACATCACGCTTTCCGTATTATACACCGCGTCAAGCGCAAGCATATCGTATACTGCGCCTGCGCATTGTATAAGCGATCTTTCGCTTTTAAACACCGCGTTATCGCCCGAGATTATCTCGCACACGCTCTGCTTACCCGTTGTAAGAGTGCCCGTTTTATCGCAGAAAAGGATATTCATACTGCCTGCCGTTTCAATGCCGACAAGCTTTCGTACGAGTATATTATCTTTCATCATTCTTTTCATATTTGACGAAAGAACAACTGTTATCATCATGGGCAGACCCTCGGGTACTGATACCACAACTACCGTAACAGCCAGCGTAAGACAATGCATAAGAGCACTATAAACATATGAAAAATCACTCAGCTTTGAAAGAATTATCCCTTTATCAAATCCGCTGTCGATAAATATATCGTTAAAAAAATATGCGACCGACACAGCTACAGCCGCAACGTATCCTATACGGCTTATCTGCTTTGCAAGATGCGCAAGTCTTATTTTGAGCGGACTTTCCCGCGTCTCCGAGGAAAGCTCGCCTACCGCACTTCCGTAAAGGGTGGCATCTCCGACCGCGCTTACCTTCATCACCGCCTGCCCCGTGCAGACAGCGCTCCCTCTGAATATCTTATTTTCATCGGAGAGTGCGCATTTTTTCACCTCTGTGCTCTCGCCCGTTATTGCCGACTCATCCACCCCGAGCTCGCCCGAAATTATGATCCCGTCAGCAGGTATTTTCTCTCCCGCAGAAAGAAAAACAGTATCGCCTACAACGATATCGTTTATATGTATTTCTTTTACCGCACCCTCACGCACAGCTCTGAAATATTCAGCCGTGCCCTCGTTTTGCAGCTTTTCAAAGGCTTTTTCGCTTCCGTATTCGGACGCTGTCGAAACAAAGGTGGATATAAGTATCGCGGCAACTATTCCGAAGGTCTCTATCGGGTCGAAGCTTCCGAGCATAAAAACAAGGTTAACGGCGAGCGCTCCGAGCAGTATCTTTATTATCGGGTCGGATAAATTTGAAAGAAGTCTTGCAAAAAAGCTTTTGCGCTTTCTCTGTGTGAGCTTATTGCTCCCGTATCTTTCCCTCGAAGCTCTCGCCTCCTCTGACGTAAGTCCGCCGATTTTTATATTATCCGCCACTCTTATAGGCATATCGGTAGTATCATTCCTTTCAGATTTAAGTTCAGATCTAAGTCCTGACTTTGCTTTATTATATTCATCCTGCCACGACTTAATTACCGTCACGCCCGGTTTTGCCCCAAAATGAGAAAAGCAGATGACGATCAAAAGGATCTTCATCTGCTTTGTTTTTACTTATTTTTTATGGCTATCCGCTATTTTATTGAATTTTTTTATAATTTCAATCTCGTGCGGATCATATGGACGCTGATTTATTCTGAAAAGATCGTGCTGCCACTTTGTGAAGTCGTAATCGACCTTCTTATTCGGATTGTAATAATCATTCCAGAGCGACTCCCACGGCTCGTGAGTCTGTGTCTTACCGACTACAAAGCCCCAGCAGTAGCAAGCGATATTTTCAAGGTAGAAGAGAGGATATATTTCTTTCACGTCGTTATGCATAATACGGTTGAGCCATTCCGTGCACATAAGCGGGCGCTCGAGCTTTCTCATTTCCTCTATCTGAAGAACGGTTTCGAGATACGAGCCGTAATAATGGAAGCTTATCACGTCGGAAAGCTCGTACGCGTGCTGTTCTTCCTCAAATCTTGCTTTTCCGTCAGCCACTCTTCTCCATATATCCGCTGTAAGAGGCTGAACGGGATCGCATGCTCTGACCGTTTCGAAAAGAATGTCAAGAAGCGGAATAGATCTGTTTCCTATGACGTTTCCCGGCTCGTTATAAACGTTCCAGCAAAGGATCCTTTCGTCATTTGCGTATTTTGTAACTATTTCGGTAACCATTTCGAGATACTTTTCACGAAGTCCTTCTCTTTCGAGATAGTGATAGGGCTTCTTTGCAAGCTCCTCAGGTGTGAGCGGGAACCGTCCCTGATGGTATCCCTTTGCGTATATCTGCTCACCGAGTGTCTTTGGAACGAATTCCTCGTCTATTCCTCTCGGAAGCTGTGCCTCGAGTGCAAGAACGTACATTACCGAAAGTCCGTGTGAAGCGGCTATCGAAATATATTCCTCGAGCACGCTCATATAGCTTTCTCTTTCCTGAAGCCACACGTCGAAATCCACGATAAGTCTTACCGAGTTAAAGCCGATCTTTTCGGCAAGAGCCATTTCGCTTTCAGCGACCTTCATTCTCTCCTCGCGGCCGTAGCTCTGCCACTGATCTCTTCTGTTTGCGCAGTCACTTCCGATGAAGTTGCAGCCTCTGATCCACGGATGGGCGTTATACCATTCCCACGCCTCTTCCTTTGTCCACTGTACTTTTGCCATTTTCGGTACCTTCTTTCTGTTTTTATCTGATTTCAAATAGCCTTAGTTAATCTTTTCGCGTGCATCCTTGCAGAAAGCCGCAAGTCTGCCGTAGTAGCTCTTTCTTGCATCGGGTGCAAGGTCGGGATAGGATATAAGCAGTGCATACGCCGCAAACCATCCGCTGTCCGTATGCGAAAATCCGTCGTTTACCTTTGCTTCGAACATTTCGAGTATCTCAAGTGCGCCTGCCTTATCGCCTCTCTTATATCTCGCCATAGCCTTATAATAAGCAAGCTCGGGAAGATATTTATCCGAGAAGAAGTCTAACTGTATGCTCTCGATAAGGTCGTATACCTCGTTTGGAATAGCGTACTCTCCGCACTTTTCAAGGCACTCTGCCTGACGGTATTTAACGGGCACGAGAACGCCTATATGCCATATTCCCGCACCTATATTTTCGGGAATCACCTGCGCCTTTGCAAAGGCATCTGCGGCTTCCCTATATTTGCCCTCTGCGGCAAGTTTTTCTCCTATTCCTGCCCACGCGCTTATATATTTACCCGCATAGAAGGTCTCGCCTCCCTCGCATACGATAAACACGTGCTTTGAAAGAACGTCAAGCGCCTTTTCGTATTCTCCGCATGCGCTGTATGCACCCGCAAGCTCTGCGCAGATATCGTCTCTCGTTTTTTCGATAGAATCTATATTTTCAAGTATAAATTCTGCAGTTTCTCTGTAATCGTATCCGATATGATTTCTGACGTAAGCCTTTTCGAAAACGAGCTGCTCGTTTCTCGGATTTTTTTCAAGCGCCTTATCAAGACATTCAAGGCACTTATCGTAATCCTTCTTTTTATAGTAGTAGACCGCGAGATTACGCTTTCCCTCGTAGCCCTCGTATTTAGCGAAATATTCTGCCGCTTCATCGTATTTTTCTGTTGAGAATAGCTGACATCCGTAGAGATATGAAGCATAGGTATTTCCCTTTGCATCTTCCGAAAGGAGCACCCTTCTGTCTATATCTCTGAAGGGGAAGGTCCTGTGCTCACGGCTGAGAAGCTCACCCTTTCCTATAAGGTATGCAACCGTAGGAGCTATATCCTTCGTATATTCGGGAAGCTTTTCGAGAAGCTTCATCGCCTCTGTATCAAGTCCTGCCGCTGTGAGGTCCTCGTATATATCGAGGCAGGTCTGCGAGGGCGAGGAGTGAAGCGCCGTATAGAAGTCGCTTTCCTCTATTTCGCCTATCAGCATAAGTAGATATCTTGCGCTGTGGTAAAGCTTATCGTAATCGGTAATGGCGTAAAGCACCTCTGCTGCAAGCTCGTTCCTGCCAAGCTTCATATTGGTTGCGGCAAGCACGAGCATCGCGTACGAGTTTTCTACGCCTCTCTCTATCGCCTCAAGAGCGAATTTCTCTGCTCTTTCGGGATTTCCGACTCTGAGCGAAACAGCAGCCGCGCGCGTCATTGCGCAGGCGAAGGTATCTGCATTCCACGCCGAGAATCTATAGTGCGAATAAGCCTTGTCAAGCTCGCCGAGCATTTCGTACGCATATCCGAGCAGATATTCGGTACGTCCGCTTTCTGCGTGTCTGTTATAGAGATATTTTTCCTTGAGTGCTCTTTCGAAATAATCTACCGCTTCTGCGAAATTTGTCTTACGCACTGCAAGCTCACCGAGGAATTCGAGTGCGGGAGCATAATTCGGTCTTATTTCGAGTGCCTTGAGGCAGTATTTCGAAGGATCAGCTATCGGATCGCGATACTGTGTAAGGTGAACTGCCGTCTGAACGAGGGTATAGGGATCGTCTATCGCGTCGGGAGTAGGCTTCTTCACAGCAAGCTCGGGAAGTGCTCTCTGCTCTGTCTTTTCGCGGCAGTGTGCGAGCATATCGCCTATAACAACGCGGCTTCCGAACTTATCGAAATCGCCAATTTCAAGAACGGTCACGTTATCGGGAGAAAGATCTACTGTAGTTTCAAACTTATTGCCCTTTGCGTCGCTTACGCTGACATTCACGTTTTGTGCGCTTACAGTCGGCTGAATGAAGAGCTTGCCGTCCTTTATCGAATATGCGACCTTAAGATTTGCAAAATCGGGAACGCCTATCTTTGTTATCGGATACCAGCACTGCGAGAAATTCTTCGTTTCATAGGGCTCTATCCACGCAAAGTCGGGCTGATTATCAGAATAAGAGCCTGCCATAAGCTCTGCGTAAGCTCCATCCTCGTCTGTAAGTGCTCTTTCCCACGAGCGTGAGAGCTGCTCATATCCCCATGTGAACATCTTCTTACCGGGTGAAACGTATGCGTCACCTATATGGACTACTCCGCACTCTTTTCCGTTATCGTATCCGCCGAAGTAATCGTATTCCGATGCTGCCGCAAAATAAGATGTTGCGTGCTTTGTATTAAAGTGCTTACTTATATCCGTGCCGTCGCCGTAAAGATATCCGTTGAAGCTTCCGCTTGCTACCGGGAAGCCTGTGACCGAATCGCGGTAATGAAACCAAACGTGGTCGACATCCTCGGGGAAGAATATCTCGTACTGCGGATTTACGGGCACAGCCGTATTTTCCCACCAGAGGAAGGATCTTCTTACGGGAGTGCGGTTATATACCTTCATTCTCGTTTCAAAATATGCCTGTCCACTCTCGAGGCATATGCCCACCATACCCTTGAGTCTGTCAAAAGGATCGTGCTCGCTCATCCAGACGATCTTTCCGCCGTTTTCCGTCTCTTCTATCGAATAATCTACCGGCATAAATGTCGACGGTCTGTGGTGGAAGGGGAAGTTGAATTCTATTCCTCCCGATATCCACGAGCCGAGGTCGCCTATAAGTGCAGGCTTTACAACGTGCTGACGGTAGAAGAAATAGTAGTCCGTTCTCTTATCGTATGCCGAAAATATCCGTCCGCCGAGCTCGGGAAGGATTATAAGCTCAATATATTCGTTTTCAAGAAGGATAGCGTTATATTCAACGTCCTTTTTTTCTCTGTCATATGTATGTATTATGACCTTATTCGGATAGGGATTTCCTCCCGTGCGCTGATGAGTTCTTCCCTCTGCGTATATCGGAAGCTCTTCATACGGAGCCTCGCAGTAGGTCGGGATAGTCATCTTTATTTCTTTACAGTTTACCATAAATATCCTCCGTAAATTTTGATTTTTCGATTTATATTTCCATAGTTCAATTATAGCTTGACTTCCCTCTTCTTTCAAGATAAAAAGAATACTTTTTTCAAATAATCTTTTTGTATTGACAAACCGAGCTTTATGTGATAAACTTATAAAATTACAAACAGATACCCGACGGAACAGCTGAAATTCCGTCGGGTATCTTTTATATTACCGTATTACTGTATTACCACTCGTATCTGTTAAGTCTTATCTGACCGCTCGGATAGTTTGTTCCCGTGATAGCGTAAACGTAGTTTCCGCTGACGTAGAGTCCATTCCATATGCTGTGATATCCGTCGGGAGTTTCAAACGGCATATCGGGCTCACTGAAGTTTGCCGCCGTAAGCTTATCTGCGGGTGTAAGGTCGGATATTATCGTCTTCATTGCCGAATACATATCGCCCTCTGTCGTCATATCCTCGTCTGTCTGGAAAGCGACCATAAGCTGTCCGCTCGGAAGCTCTGCGAGATAAGGTGCGCCTGCCTTACCCTTCTTTGATGCATAGATATCGACCGGCTCAGACCACTCTTTTCCGTCCTTGGAGGTTACGAGCTTTATCATCATATGTCCGTTGCCCGCGGTATTCCAAGCCTCTATTATACAAGCGTAAGTGCCGTCGCGGAGCTGAAGCCATACGGGCATACCGTCTCTCGACTTATGCTTTCCGCCGTCGCATACTACCGTACGGTTTGTCCACTCGCCGTTTATCCACTGCTTATATTCTATATACTGATAAGGAAGAACGTTTACCTCTTCGGTATCGTTAGCGTAGAAAACGGTAACGATCCCGTCCATAAGCTCGAAATGAGGCTCGTATACGCCGCCTCTGCCCGAATGCTCATATACCGTTGAATGATGATACCACGTTTTTCCGTTGTCCTTACTTGCGCTTACCTGAATAGAGGTATAGTGCTCACCTGCCGGAGTATTTGCCTTTCTTCCGTTTGCGCGGTATGCAAGGAATATTTCTCCGTCGTCAAGCTGCCAAAGTGCGGCGTTTGCACAGAAAAGTCCTTCATATTCGGGAAATTTGCTTGCGGCAACCGCATCCGACCAGGTAAGACCGTCATCCGAGCTAAATTTAACGTACATACCGTCAAAAGCGCACGCGAGACGTCCGTCAGCAAGCTTGAAAAGGCGCGGATATCCGCTTCCCTTGTTTACAACGACCTGTGTGCCGTCTTTCCATGAAAAATATTTTACTTCTGCTGTGTTCACGATCAAATCTCCTTTGATTTTAGTTTTTAGTTTTATTACCGTTTACACGGTTACTTTTAAAGCCTTATACTGAATGAGCTCAGCTTTTTAAGCGTCTGCGCCGAGCATATATCGGGAAGCATCTCCACCCCGAGAGCGTCTGATATCTGTCTGAAATCCTCACCTATATTGGTCGATTTCCACACTCTTCCGTTTTTATCCATAGGTATGACCCTTGCATCATTTATTGCCGAAACTATTCTATCGTACGATATTTTTCCCTCGCCCGCTCTGCTTATCTTTATTTCGATAAGATTAAGAAGACGCACGACGAGAAACGCAAAGGCAAAAAATCCGCGTATCCTCTTTGTATTCCACGCGACGTTCTGACGAGCCTCTACAACTCCGCGCACGCTTCGTATATAGTCCTCAAGACGCGCACAGTATCTGCAAACGTCTATAATATCGCTGTTCACCATACGGCATCCCGACGAGCGGATACAGCGGTATCCGTCAAATTGCTTATCAGAGTCGTTTTCATCCGCAGTGTTATGATTTTTTAGCATTTCGGTAGCAAAGGGGAGTTGTCTTGCGCTGAGCAGAAGTCTATCGCTTCTTTCCTTTTTAAATCTCTTCTGCGAAAAGGTATAGATATATTTTTCCTCAAGAAGAACGTCCTGCATATTATATCTTATTTCTTCACTCTTCGTACGCACCTTATATTTGAAGTCGCTGTTAAGTGTAACGTAGTTTTCCGATGCAAGCATATCGTTCTGAATGCTTCTCGGAAGGGTCTTTATTCTATTATACGTGATATATCCGTGTCCGTTTTCTCTTATCCTTATAAGGTCGTTATATTCGGGTGCAAACCTGTTGGAAACGAATACCGTGTTTGTATTTTCATCATTTTCATCTTTATCAAGATACTCTTCGGCGATCTTCGAAGCTCCTACCGAAACGTCTCCCGAATAGACCATTCCCTCTTTACCTGCGCGCATATAGCACATTACGGGAGTTTCCGAATATTTCAGACTGCCGCCCTGCGAGGATTCACATTCGAATACGCACGGAAAAACGTGAACGAAATCGATCGATGATCTCTCGCGCAGATTTGCCTTCTTATCGATAAATGAGGCAAGCTTATCGCGTACCGCATCGAAAATGTCAAGCATTTTCATAGCGTTACCGAATTCGGCGATGTCGTTTTCAATGAAGCATTTATCTCTTTTCCAAACGTCTCTTTGCGGACCGAGCTCGGAAAATGCCTCTGCGCAGAATGCAAACGCCGCGCGCTCGATATCAGCTCCGCCGCCCATCATTTTTGAGCAGTAGTATCTGAAAAAATAAGGAAGACTGAGCTCATCCCACACCTTTTTAAGGAGCATATGACCGATATGATATTCCTTTGCGTAGGAAGCATCAGTATAATCGACCTCACTTAAAACAGAAGATATTTCTGCGTCCGCGCTTTCGCGCTGCTTTTCCTTCTCGATAGAAAGAGAGGCAAGAACGTTATCAAGATATTCTTCAACGTTTTCGTGCTCTTTTTTCAGTTCCGAGAGCAGACCGAGCTTCATAAGAGTTCTTGATTTCGGACTTAATTCTCCCGACACGCGGTAGGATTCAACGATATAAACACGGAAATCATTTCCGCTTTTAACATATTTGACCGTCATACTCTTCACCGCCCCGCATACTTCTTGTTTTGCCCTTATTATACGCCTTTTTTATTCGTTCGTCAATAGATTTTTTGAAATAAATTACCTACAATTCCCTACATTTTCAAAACCCGTATTTATTTTTTCACTTTTTCTTTGGCAAAATATTTTACCCACTTTTTTGGCTCTTCTTCCACTGTTTTTAGCGCTTTAAAGTACTTTTTCGACAATCAAATAAGGTTTTGACGATTTTTATATCGGCATTTTACTATATTTCAAATTGCAAAAATATAGAGTTTTTGTATCATTTATAACAATTTTTGGCTTCAAAAATTGTGCACATCGTATAATTTGACTTAATGTTTGGTTTTGGAATTGACATTTTTTTCGCTATGGTATAATTAAACACAGTAGATTTATGCTTAAAAATCTGTCTTCATACGTATATAAGCAAACCGAAAGGATTATTTATTATGTTGCCTCTTGAAAAATCGTATGACGAATTTTACGCCATACTCGAGGCACGCTCGATGAACAAGGATGACTTTGTCGTCGCGCTTCACCTCGACCTTGATACAAACGAATGCTTCCAGAGCATGTGGCTTGCTATCACAACGGATGCAAAGACTCTGTGGAGGTTTAATGCCAAGGACAACTCGGCAGAAAGCTTCGACCTCGACTACGTTTCAGCTCCGTACGTTGACAACTTTATGACCACAAACCGTATGCTCGCTCTTCTTCACACTGATAAATTCCCCGTCCGCGAGGATGGTGAATCCGAGGAAGACTACAAAAAGAGAATACACAGCTACCACAAGGCTGAAACTACCGAAACGATCATACTTTGCTGCGGTACAAACTCGATAAAGCGCCGTCTCTTTGCCTTCATAACGATCTGGGAAAGAACGGTACGCGGTGAGACTGTTTCCGAAGACGACCCGCTCTTTGAGCAGTTCAATGCAAAGTGTCCGAAATGTGGAACGGTCTACCCCGACCAGAACAGAAAGGTATGCGAGCACTGTGCAAACCGCAAGGGCACGCTTGTACGACTCCTGCAATACTTCAAGGACTTCAAGCTCCAGTTTGCGATCGTTATCGTATGTATGCTCCTCTCGTCCGCAATCTCGCTTTCTTCGCCGTTTATCAGCGGTAAGATACTTTACGACCAGGTAATCGCACAGCCGACCTACAGCGAAAGCGGAGAACAGCTGACCGGTATGCTTCACGAAGAAAAGTTCGTCTTCATCGTTGTCGGCGTAATAATCGGTCTTGCTCTTGTTTCACTCGGAATAAGCATCCTGCAGAACCGTGCAAACGCGTATATGTCAACTCACGTAACCAAAAACATGAAGAACTACGTGTTTGACGCTATGCAGAGGCTTTCGCTCTCCTTCTTTAACAACAACTCGACCGGTCGTCTTATAAACCGTGTAAACTATGACGCGGCAAGAATACGAAGCTTCTACATTGACGGTCTTCCCCATCTTGTTATAAACGTTGTAAACTTTATAGGCGTTGCCATCTTCCTCTTCATACTGAACTGGAAGCTCACTCTTATAGTATTTATACCGGTGCCTATTATAGTTTGCATATTCAGGATAATGCTTCCCAAGCTCTGGAGATCCTTCTCGCACGTTTACAGACGTTCGTCTGCACTCAACTCCATGCTCGGTGACTCGCTCAACGGCGTTCGAGTTGTAAAGGCATTCGCAAAGGAAGCCGAAGAAAGCGCACGCTTCTACGAATTCTCCACAAAGCTCTTCGAAGCCAACCTCCGTTCCAACATTATCTCGCTTATGATATTCCCCGTTGTCGGTCTTCTTATCGGTATTTCGAGTACGGCTATCTGGGGTGCCGGCGGTATCGAGATCATGGAGCAGCGTATGACATACGGTGAGCTTACCACCTATCTCGGATACACGGGTATGATATTCGCACCGCTTAACTTCTTCTCGACCTTTACAAATATCATCACAGATACGATCAACTCCGCACAGAGATACTTCGAAACGATCGATATGATCCCCGACATTACAGACGATCCCGAGGCTGTTACACTTGACGAGATAAAGGGTGACCTTACCTTTGACAAGGTATGCTTCCACTACGTTCCCAACCGTCCGATACTCAAGGACGTATCCTTTGAAATAAAGGCAGGACAGCACATCGGTCTTGTCGGACACACAGGTAGCGGTAAGAGTACGATAGCCAACCTGATAACCCGAATGTACGACGTTATCAGCGGCTCGATCTCAATAGACGGACACGAGATCAAAAAGATAAAGATCGATTCGCTCAGAAAAAATATTGCGATAGTTTCGCAGGAAATATACCTTTTCCGCGGTACGATCGCAGAAAACATAAAATACGCAAGGCCTGATGCCACTATGGAAGAGGTAATTCAGGCGGCGCGTGCGGCAAACGCTCACGACTTTATAATGCGTCTGCCCGAGGGATACGAAACTCGTATAGGAATCGGATTCAGAACCCTTTCCGGAGGAGAAAGACAGAGAATCTCCATCGCAAGAGCACTTTTGCTCTCACCCTCGCTTCTCATTCTTGACGAAGCAACGGCTGCAATGGATACTCAGACCGAAAAGCTGATCAGTGAAGCTATCGACAAGCTTGTCGAAGGCAGAACAACAATAACAATAGCCCACCGTCTTGCAACACTTCGTAACAGTGACATTCTTATGGCGATAGAGGATGGCGAAATCGCCGAGATGGGTACAGAAGAGGAGCTCCTCGAAAAGAAGGGCGTATACTACAAGCTGTGGACACTGCAGACCGAGCAGATGAAGCAGGTCGCAGAAGGACGCTGAGCACTTCAGCTATTTAAGAAAGGATGGAAATTCAGTTATGACCGACCAGGATCTCAATGAACTTGAAGAAAATTTATTTTCGGTACGCAAATCTATAGACCTTACAATGGAAAACGCGCGCTTCTTCAGATCTGAAGGAAATCTTATTTCCCTTAAGCTTATGAAGGAGGACGGCGAAGTAGAGAATTTCGAAAGAATCGTTCCCGTAAGAGCATTTCCTCTTTCCGATCCCGATGAGTTCATCTCTATCCGCGAGCCCGAATCAAAGGAAAAGGGTAAAGGCGCAGAGATCGGATTTATCAGACGTCTCTCCGATTTTGACGATGCTACCGTAGCACTTCTCAACGAAGAGCTCGACAGACGTTACTTTATCCCCGAGATCAAGAAGATTTATTCGCTCAAGGAAAAATTCGGATACTGCTACTTTGAGGCCGAAACCAGCGCAGGCAAGGTAAGCTTCGTTATGAGTAACCTGATGTCGAACATCAGAATCCTTGAGGACGAAAGCGTTCTTATGACCGATATCGACGGTAACTGCTTCACTATTCCCGATCCCCGCAAGATCGACAAGGCAAGCTACAAGAAGATTGAAATATATCTGTAAAATCGAAATACTTTTTATAAAACAAGAGGACTTCAGTTATGAAACTTCTTTTTGATCTGCCCGAAAAGGATCAAGCCACCTTCGACGCGTCTGTCGCCGAGGGCGAAAAGGTAATGTACTGTTTGCCTTATAACTTTGAGGGTGAAAAAAGGGTAGACGGCTACATAGTCGTTACCGACAAATTTATTTACAAGCTTTTGGACGGCGAGCTGCTGTTCAAATACGACATTTATACTCTTAGTGAGTTCTCTACAGAAGTGCAGTACGGTATATGCGGCTTCTACGCTAAAAAGGACGGCATATCCACTCTTCTCTGCCTCTTTATCTCCGGACGAAACCTGCCGAGATATGCAGTTGTTGCCACAGGTTGCGACCTTATCGTAAAGCATGGCAAAAAAGAGCCTCTCACCTCAAACGAGCCCGAGAGATTCTGTCCCAAATGTAACCGCCCGTTCGTTGCACACACAAAGATCTGTCCCTTCTGTCAGGACAAGAAGGAAATATACAAAAAGCTTTGGGGTATGACCAAGGGTCTGCGTCTTATGATGCTCTTCCCTCTTATAACCGCCATTGTTGCTATGATATTCCGATTCGTTGTTCCCGCTATTCAGAAGATTGCGATCAACAACTACATTCTCGCTGAAAACGGAAGCGACCACATCACAGAGTTCTTCATAATCGTTGCGGCGATAATCACCTTCGACCTTATCAGCCGTGCTATAAACGTTGTTCAGGGACGACTTGCCGCCATCTCCGGTAACAAATTTATGCGTATGCTTCGTGCGCTTCTTTTCGAGAAGATCGAAACCCTTTCGATGTCTTCGATACAGAAAAAGTCGACCGGTGACCTTATGGGAAGAATCAACAACGACGTTTCTGTAGTTCAGAACTTTATGACCAACCTTCTTCCGACCTACGTTGCGCAGGCATTCTCCTTCATACTCGCGCTTATCCTTCTGCTTTGGCTCAATCCCTTTATGTGTCTCTTCGTATTCATTCCGCTTCCCTTTGCTATATTCTTTATCACAAAGTTTTGGAGCATAATGAACAAGAGAAACATCCACGGATGGATACTCGGACACAGAACTAACATCTACCTTCAGGACAATCTGAACGGTATCCGCGTTGTAAAAGCGTTCGGTAAGGAAGAACAGGCTATCGAAGACTTTGAAAGCTATTCTGAGGCACAGGCTCAAAAAGAAGAAAGCAACGCAAAGCTCTTCGACACAGTCTTCCCCTTCGTAGGATTTACCGTACGACTCGGTAGTTATCTCATCCTTCTCTACGGTAATATGATGCTCTTCGGCGGACACATGCTCGTCGGTGACCTCAACCAGTTCACAAGCTATTCCAATATCATTTATGAGCCTCTTATGCAGATAACCGCGATCCCCCGTAACATCTCCGCGTTTATCACCTCCTTCTCAAAGATCCTTGAGATTCTCGAGGAAGAGCCCGACGTTGCTGATATCGAAATGCCTATCGACATAAGAATCGAGGGTGATATCAACATAAAGAACGTTACTTTCGGATACGACAGCTACAATCCCGTTCTTGAAAACATCAATCTTGAGGTCAAGAAGGGCGAGTTCGTCGGCATTGTCGGACACTCGGGATGCGGCAAGACGACGCTTATAAACCTTATAATGCGTCTGTATGACGTTACCGAGGGTGCTATCGAAATAGACGACGTAAACATCCGCGACATTTCGCAGAATGCGCTACGTTCACAGATCGGTGTAGTTCTTCAGGAAACTCACCTCTTCTCCGGATCTATCCGCGACAACATTCGTTATTCCAAGCCTCTCGCATCAAATGAAGAGGTAATTGAAGCCGCAAGAACGGCAAATGCTCACGACTTTATTATGAAGCTCCCGCAGGGATACAACACGATAGTCGGTGAAAAGGGCCTTTCCCTTTCGGGCGGTGAACGTCAGAGAATCGCGATTGCCCGTGCGGTCATCCACAATCCCAAGATACTTATTCTCGACGAGGCAACAGCCGCTCTCGACACAGAAACAGAAAAGCTCATTCAGGATGCTCTCAACAATCTTTCTGTCGGAAGAACGACCTTTGCTATCGCACACAGACTTTCGACTCTCCGTAACGCCGACAAGCTTCTTGTTCTCAACCGAGGCAAGGTAGTTGAGTTCGGAACTCACTCAGAGCTTCTCGACAAGAAGGGATTCTATTACAAGCTCGTTATGGCACAGCGTATGGCAGAGCTTGCAAAGCAGGGCTGATAAAGCCTACTTACCGATAACAAACAGCACCCCGATAGATTTAATATCTATCGGGGTGTTTAGAGTGTAGACAATAGCAGTAAGTTAGACTGAGGGAAGGGGAAAACCATCTCAAGCGCCGAAGTTTTTCCCCTTCCCTCAAACTCCCAACCCTTTTCCTTGGCTGAAAGCTTTTCTTTTATTATTTGGTCTTCAGTAATACCCCGATAGATTTAATATCTATCGGGGTGTTTTTCACTGTCTGTTTTGATTTATTTTTTTAATACTGTCTGCTTTCAGCTCCTCGCGCAGACCCTTCGTCCACTCGGACCACTGTGAGTTTTCCTGACCGTATACAAGATTTTCGGTATATTCAAGCGGGATCCAGGTAGAAAGATCGGCTTCGTTATGCGATATAACCGCTTCCATATTATCAAGCGCCTTATACAGCTTTGCCTCGCTTGTATTTAGAGCCCTCATCTCTTCAAAAAGCTCTGAAAGCTCCTTTCTTTCTCTGTCGGGAAGAAGAGCGAGCAGCTTATCTATCGCTTCATCCTCACTCTTTTCGTTTTCGTCGGTCTTGAGAAAGGATGGAATATCTCCAGTTATTGCCTCTCCGAAATCGTGAACGAGGCACATTTTTATAACCTTATTCATATCAAGCTCGGGATACTCGTCAGCACAGAGCATCGCCATAACGGCAAGCCGCCACGAATGCTCGGCTACCGATTCGCGTCTTCCGCTTGACGTCCACGAATGTCTGGTATTGCATTTCAGCTTTTCAATTACGCTTAAAAACTCTATATATTTTCTGTGATCCATTATCTGTTCCTATACAATTAAGATTATTTATATCCCGTGCTTTTCCGTTATATTCATACAGTATTTTCTCATAATAGCGCAAAACTCGGATTTTGATTCGATATTTATGCTTTGAAGCATACGTTTTACCCTATATTTGACCGCATTTTCCGAAACATACGCATTTTCGCCTATCTTTGCATACGAAATATTTTCGAGCATCCCGCTGATTATTTTAAGATCGGTCTCGTCACAGCGCACGAGGAAATTCTCGATCTTCATCATCTCGCTCACGTCGGCATCGTTATAAAAATAGTTATCATCAACTGTATGCGGAGATACTGTGAGGCTCTGCTTGCCCATTTCGCGGTATTCTGTCGTGACACCGAGAACGAGCTGACAGGGGATCGTCATCTGCACGTTTATATCGACCTCGCTCTTGATAAGATATGCATACATCGCCACAGCCTGACGTCCAAGCTCCTCGTCGTTTAGTGTCATCGTCGTAAGCGGATAGGAAAAATATCTGCCTATAAGAAGATTTCCGAAGCTTACTATATAGATATCCTCGGGCACCCTTATATTATCCCTTTCAAGTCTGCGTATGAGTGCTATCGCGGCAATATCGTTTGCACAGATAACCGCGTTATAATTTAAAATATTTTCCTTCAGCCTATTATAGCATCCAGAGAGAGAATCATCGCTTATATAGATATCAGACTCGCTGAGTCCGAATTCAAGAAAGCTTCTGTGTTTTGTAGAGTCGGTGATCGAGTTCGGATTTATTGCAAAAAGAGCGATATTTTTTCTGCCGCACGAGTAGAGATACTCTATACAGCCATAGGTTGCGCAGGCGTAGTCTATCAGTATATAGCTTGTTCCCGGAACGAGCTCTGTCGGCTGACAGTTCAAAACTATTCCGCGGATATCGTGCGCAGCGAGTGCGCCGAGCGTCTTATTTATCCAGGAATTTGCCGTACCGACAAGCACTACTATACGCTTCTGCTCTCCGAAATCGATATCGTAATCCTTTATTTCGCAAAGCTCGTGCTTCAGTGCCACCGACTTATGCTTCATTCCCTCAAGTATCGCCTTTCCCCATACGGTCTCGGCGAAATCCTCTTCAATTATCATATATATCTTCATTTTCCGACTCCCTAACACTTTATGTTTTCAGTATATCATTTGTCCTTTATAAAATCAAGCGAATTATTTAAATAAAAGTACAAATAAATTATGATTTTATCTTTTTTTATTTGACTTGACATTATGATGATAATTTAATAAAATTATAGTAGTATGAAATTAAAATACGTTAGGAGAAAGCATATGAAGGTAATACTAAAAAAAGAAAAGCGTACTATCCCGACCTATGTTCCGGGTAAGGCAGAAGAACTTCCCATGTTCTTCGAAAACCGTCCCTATCAGGGCGCAAGCGGAAAGGTCTATCCCATTCCCTACTCTGACTCGGTTTCTGACACCTGCGAGGACGTAAAATACGACGTTTACACTCTTGAAAACGAATACGTAAAGACCGACGTTCTTCCCGAGATCGGCGGAAAGATCCTTCGCGGATACGACAAGATCGGAAGCTACGATTTTATATACTACAACGAGGTGATAAAGCCCGCGCTCGTCGGTCTTGCAGGACCTTGGATCTCGGGCGGTATCGAGTTCAACTGGCCGCAGCATCACCGCCCCACAACCTATATGCCGCTTGAAGCGTCTGTCGAAGAAGGCGCTGACGGAAGCAAGACGGTGTGGGTAGGCGAGGTCGAGCCTATGAACAGAATGAAGGGTATGGCGGGAATCACGGTATGTCCCGGCAGAAGCTTCATAAAGGCCAAAATGAAGGTCTACAACCGCACAAGTCTCCCTCAGACCTTTATGTGGTGGGCAAACCTTGCCGCTCCCGCAAACAAGGATTACCGCACGATATTCCCGCCCGACGTTGAATGGGTAAACGACCACGACCGCCGTGCTACCCTCTCCTGGCCTATCGCAAAGGGCATATACAAAACCGCGCGTCCCTTCAATTACGGCGAAGGAACCGACATTTCCCGTTACGATTCGGTAAGAGTTCCCTCCTCCTTCCTCATTTCGCAGGGACAGTCTGATATGGACTTCGTTGCAGGATACGATGAAGGAATAAACAAGGGTATCGTAACAGTTGCAGATCATCACATTTCCCCCGGAAAGAAGCTCTGGCACTGGGGTATCGGAGATTTCGGTGATATGTGGTGCTCAAACCTTACCGACAAAAACGGACCGTACATCGAGCTTATGACCGGTGTATACACTGACAATCAGCCCGACTTTACCTGGCTTGCTCCTTACGAGAGCCGTGAATTTGAGCAGTACTGGTATCCCATCCGCGACATCGGTGACGTAAAGAACGCTACCATAGACGCCGCTGTAAATCTTGAAAAGCGCGGCGATGAAATATTCATCGGATTCAACGTTACGGGAAGCTTTGAAAACGCAACTATCCTCGTAAAAGACAAAAACGGCGAGATATACAGAGAAAACGCCGACCTCACACCTGATAAAGCATACGTAAAGACAATACCGGCAGGCGATACAGATATGAACGGAGTTACCGTTTCGCTTATCTCCTGCGAAGGCAAGACTATTGTTTCTTACACGCCTTACGTAAGAGGTCAGAAGCAGCCTATTGAGGTCAGAAAGCCGGTTGCACGTCCCTGCGAAATTGCAACGGTAGAAGAACTTTACATCAACGGATATCACCTTGAGCAGTACAAGCAGCACAACTACAGACCCGAAGATTATTACCTCGAGGGTCTCGCACGCGACGAAGGCGACATTCGCTGCAACACCTCTATGGCAAGACTTTCTTACCGCAAGGGCGAGTTTGAAAAGTGCATAGCTTACGCAGACAAGGCGATAGCGCGTCTGACATCGAGAAATCAGCATCCGACCGACACCGAAGCCTTCTATTTGAAGGGTCTTGCACTCAAGGATCTCTCAAGAAGCTCTGAGGCTTACGATACTCTCTTCCGTGCAGGCTGGAACTACAGCCACCGCGCTTCCGCTTATCTTGAGCTTGCTTCTATCGACTGTGCCGATGGCAGATATGCAGACGCGCTCGAAAAGCTTGAGACCGTTCTTTCGCTCGGAAAGCACAACAGCGTTGCACTCGGTCTTAAGGCAGCTATTCTCCGCAAGCTCGGTCAAAACGCTGAAGCCAAGGCTATCGCAGAGGATGCTCGCGCTTACGATCTTCTCGACCTGCGCGCGATATTTGAGCTCTCACATTTTGAAGATATGACGGACACTATCGCTTATTTCGCGGAAAAAGCCGAGAATATCATCGACATCGCAGCCGAATATATTTCCGAAGGACTTCTTGACGATGCTCTCTACACGCTTGATTTTGCGCCTCAGAGCTATCCTCTCGTATCCTACTACCGTGCGTACACTCTTTCGCTTATGGGTCGTGACAACACCTCCGAAATCGAAAAAGCCGAGGCTTGCCATCACGGATACTGCTTCCCCAACCGCATAAGTGATATTATCGTCCTCGAAAGCGTAATTTCTTCCTGCAAGAAGAGTGCAAACGCAAGCTACTATCTCGGATGCCTCTTCTACAACAAGGAAAGATATGACGATGCTATTTCAGCCTGGGAAAGATGCGTTTACGTAGATCCCGAAAAAGCCGAGGCATACAGAAATCTCGCTCTCGCATATTTTGACAAGCGCGGCGACGCAGAAAAGGCAAAGGTCTGCATGAAGACTGCTCTTGACACCAAAAAGACCTCTCCGAGAATGCTTATGGAATATCAGCAGCTTCTCAAGAACACAAATACTTCCCCCGAGGAGCGTCTCGCCGTATACGAAGAATATCCCGAGCTCTTTGCAAAGCGTGACGACTGCTATCTTGACAAGGTAATTCTTCTCACCCTTATGGGCAAGTACAAGGAATCCATCGAGCTTGCCGCAGCTAAACGCTTCCACATTTACGAGGGCGGCGAGGGCAGACTTACCAAGCAGCACTCCTGGATGTTCCTGCTTTACGCGCTGAAGCTTGAAAACGAGGGGCTTACCGACGAGGCTGAGGAATATTTCAAGCGTGCTACTATCATTCCCAAGAGCTACGGCGAAGCAAAGACCTTCTTCAACCAGGAGGCTCACATCTACTTCTACCTCGGTCAGATGCTCGAAAAGCTCGGCAGAGCAGACGATGCGCTCAAGGCTTTTGAAGAGGCTTCGATATACAAAGCCGCGGTTTCAGAGCTCTCCGCATTCCGTGCGCTTGCGCTCAGAAAGCTTGGCAGAGAGAACGAAGCTGACGAGGTTACCTCCGAAATGCTCGCAGTTGCCGACGACCGCATAACAAACAGCGATCTTCGCACCTATTACGGTGTTGGCTCACCCTCTCCGATGCCTTTTGAAAACAACATCGTGAAGAACAATCTGCTCAGCGGATACATTCTCAAGGCATTCGCGCTCCGTGCAAACGGGGATAGCGAGGGTGCTGACAAATACATCGGTCTTGCAGAAGAGATCTCTCCCTTCGCATTTGAGGTACACGCTTACAGAGCTATCTTCACAAAATAAAATTTTATACAGTAAAACAGGGCAAATCTATTGATTTTCGCCCTGTTTTATGTTAATATATGAGCGTATAAAAATATTACACGCTGAAAGGAAATATCAAAATGGCTGTAAATTTTAATCTTCCCGAAATATATGAAGGAAACGGTCCCGTTTCTCTCAAGGACTGGGAAACACGCAGAAAAGAAATACTCAATATCCTTCGCGAAAACGTATACGGTTTTTCTCCCGAGGCTCCTGAAAAGATAAATGCCGAGGTCGTTTCTGAAGAATCGGTTCTTGCTAACAAGGCTATTCAGAGAAACGTAAAAATCTCTTTTGACACACCCGGTGGAGTTTTCACATTCCCCGTTGTACTCACTATCCCGAAGCACGTTGAAAAGCCTGCTGTTTTTCTTCTCATAAACTTCAGCCCTGCTCTTCCCGACAAATATTATCCGCAGGAAGAGGTCGTTGATGCCGGATACGCTTGTGCACGCGTATATTATCAGGATATCACCTCGGACAACGGCGACATGACAAACGGTCTTGCAGGTATGTACTCTGCTGAAAACCGTCCCGAAAACGGTTGGGGCAAGATATCTATGTGGGCATTCGCTCTCAGCCGCGTTATGGACTATCTCGAAACGCTCAGCGAGATCGACAAGGACAAGGTCATCGTTATCGGACACTCCCGTCTCGGAAAGACCGCGCTCTGGACAGCCGCTCAGGACAGCCGTTTTGCAATGGCTTGCTCGAACAACGCAGGCTGCTCGGGTGACGCTCTCTCACGTATGAACGCGCAGTTTGACAAGGCTGAAAACGTACACATTATATACAACCGCTTCCCCTTCTGGTTCTGCAAGAACTATGCCAAATACATCGACAACGAGGAAGCTCTTCCCTGCGATCAGCATTTCCTTGTAGGAGCTATTGCTCCCCGACCCGTTGCCGTAGGAAGCGCAGTAGAAGACCTCTGGGCTTATCCCGCATCCGAGCTTGAATGCTGCCGCGAGGCAAGCAAGATCTACAAGCGTCTCGGTCTTGAAGGTCTTATCTACCCCGAGGATGCTCCGATGCCCGAGCCCGGCTCTAACCTTGACGACGGCGACATCGCATACCATCTCCGTGCAGGCGCACACTTCCTCAGCCGCACAGACTGGAATGCTTACATCCATTTTGCAGATAAGAAGCTTAAATAACTCAAATCGAAAGCACAAGATCCCGACAGAGATTTCTGTCGGGATCTTGAATTTTATTTACTTCTTTTATTCCCACGGCAACGTGGTATCCGATATGATCTTATCAACGTCATCCTTTGTACACAGGGTAAATGGACGTCTGACACCGACCTTCGACGAGTCACACAGAAAGACCTTATATTTCGCACGCGAAAGCATTACCCTGCGTATCGACGTTTCTTCCTCTGAAACGTCCGATATTTCTCCGTCTTCACTTATTCCCTGGCTTGAGAAGAAGAGCATATCCGCCGAAACCGAGCGCAGAAACTCTTCTGCCATCGGACCGACGAAAGCGTTATTTTTCGCACTGAACGCTCCGCCCGTACAGTATATTTTTGCTTTACAGCTTCCAAGCTCGCTGAAAATTTTGAGGTTATTAGTAAATATTCTCAGATTACGGCGATTTTCTATATATTTCATTATTCTGCGCGCTGTCGACGAAGCATCGAGAATTATCGTAGCATCGTCACCTATCATTTCTGCTGCCTTTCTCGCTATCTGCTCCTTTGCGGCGGCGTTTTCGCTATCTCGCAGCGAGAGCGGAACGATATCGTTCACCCTGCTTGCAAGTATCACCCCTCCGTAGACCTTTTTGACAAGTCCATCGCGCTCAAGCAGCTCGATATCGCGGCGTATCGACGCCTCGCTCGTGCAAAGCGTATACGCGAGCTCCTTTACCGTCGCACTCTGCTTTTCTTCTATATATTTGAGAACGTTTTCTTTTCTATCAAAGCCTATCATAATTTTTTCTCCGTTTACAAGAAAATCTGTGAAAATGTTTGAAAAAGTTTGCTATAAAAATCGGAAATCTTTCAAAATAAGCGCAACTGCTTGACAAGCACGGCATTAAGTAATATAATAACAAGTGTGAAAAATCATGAAAAATCCACGGTTTATGCAAAGCACTCTTTACTTTTATCATTATAGCGTGTTTTTCAAACTTTTTCAACAATTTTCTGAATTTTATTTTATATTGGAGGCTAATATGGCAACAGTTACTATTATAGGCGCAGGTATGATGGGCTCTGCTCTCGCCTTTCCTGCACGAGAAAACGGCAACGAGGTAAGACTTGTAGGTACTCCCCTTGACAGAGAGATCATCGACACCTGCATAAAAACCAACCGTCATCCCAAATTCACCCGCGATTTTCCCGAAGGAATGAAATATTATCAGGTCGAGGATATGGAAAGTGCAGTAAACGGTGCCGACATGGTCATCGGCGGAGTAAGCAGCTTCGGCGTAGATTGGTTTGGCGACTACGTTCTTCCCAAGATTCCGCTCGACATACCCGTTCTTTCTGTCACCAAAGGACTTTGGGACACTCCCGACGGACGTCTTATAACCTACCCCGATCTTTGGAAGGCTCGTCTCAAGGAAAAAGGAATCGAGCGCTCTATCAATGCTATCGGCGGTCCCTGCACAAGCTACGAGCTCGTAGCTCACGACCAGAGTGAGGTTGCATTCTGCGGCGAGGACATCGAAGTTCTTAAGAAGCTCAAGGCCATTATGGCAACCGATTATTATCACATCAGCCTTTCTACCGACGTTATCGGAATAGAAAGTGCCGTTGCTCTCAAAAACGGCTACGCTCTCGGAATCGCGCTCACCATCGGTCTTAATCAGAAGGCATTCGGTCTTGACAGCGAGCTCCACTTCAACTCTCAGGCTGCCGTTTTCGGTCAGAGTGTAAAAGAAATGTACCGTCTGCTTGAATATCAGGGTGCGGCTACTCTTGATAATCTCGCTGTCGGAGCAGGCGACCTTTACGTAACCGTTTACGGCGGACGCACCCGACTCGTCGGCATCCTCCTCGGACGCGGTCTCAACATCGACGAAGCCAAGGCTGAGCTCAACGGCGTTACTCTCGAGTCTCTCGTTGTTGCCGTCCGTGTTGCCCGTGCCGTTAAGAAGCGCATCGAAGACGGTGTTCTCTCTGCCGAGAACTTCCCTCTCCTTCTCCACATCGACGAGATCCTCACCGAAAAGAAACCCGTTAACATCCCCTGGGATGCGTTCACCTATGTTGAATAATCACCGATAAATCGGAGTTTATCTGGATGTTGGGAATGCAAAAGTGTTCGCATATAGGAGTTACGGTCG
>JAFXJH010000110.1 GCA_017532425.1 Clostridia bacterium
CGATATCGCTGATAGAAGAAGGGACGCCCGCGGTGGTTGTTTCTACCGATAAGCGTGTAAGACGAAAGATAGTCGGAAATATACGCGAGCTTGCTTCGAGAGGCGCGCATATTATATCGATAAGCACGCCAGACGAAGAGATAAGGGCGGTGTCAGATAAAATGATCTGCCTTGACCTCGGAAGTGATGAATTTCTTCCGATAGCGGTATCGACAGCTCTTCAGATGATGGCGTACAGAACGGCTGTTATAAGGGGATGCGACGTAGATTGCCCGAGAAATCTTGCAAAATCGGTAACGGTTGAATGAAATCTGCGATTTTTTATTTCTTTTGATATGTAAATATGAATTTTTTGTAAACTCGCAAAAAATGTGGTAGTAAAACGCAAAAAAAATCGTCTGTATATATGAAGGAATAAATTAAAATATCAGGGAGGACATAAATATGAAAAAACTTGTTGCATTAATTCTTGTGATGATGACCGTGCTTACGCTTTTTTTCGGATGTAAAAAGGACACTGCACCTGACGATGCCGAAATAAAATATGAGCCTAAATATGAGGAGACGGGCGATACTCTGACCGATATTAAGCTTTGGCTTGATACCGAAGGCTTTGTCGCGTGTATGTCGCAAGGCAGCTTTGCCTCTATAATCAGAGCATATGAATATAACGGAGTAGCATACGGCGAGACAGATGGTTCGACCGAATATTATGACGGTGCCTACGGAGGCGGATGCAACGGATATTATGATGGGGTAGAGTATCACAACGACTACGAGTGGTCTCCCGAAACAAAGATCGCGACATATTTTAACAGTTGCAGTATACGCGTCAATTTTGACAACGCAGCTTTTCCGTGCGGAGTAAGGATCGGAGGCTCTTTTGATACGGCTCTGAAAAAATTCGGTGTCGATAAAAAGATCATAAGCGAGATCGGTTTTGGCGAGGAAAAGGAACTTTTCAAGGATGAGAGCTCAAATCTGATCCTTAAGAAGCTTGACGAGGTCTATTGGGAATCGAGCGACCGCAGATATCAGGTGATGTATACCGAAAAAACTCAGATAATTTTAAGCGGTGATATTCCCGATGACGTTACGAGAACTATCGTCTTTTATTTCGTCGAGAATGAAGAAGGAAACGTAGTACTAAGTCATATGAATATCAAGATTCTTGAAGAATATCCCCGAGATTAAAGTGTATAACGAAAGCCCTCTTTTTAAATAAGAGGGCTTTGCGTTTGCCGGAAAAATACCCTATATAACAGATAATTTCCCCCCTACTTGACGAAATCACCAATATGTGGTAGAATATAATATACTACTTGAATATAGCTTAAATAAAATATATATTATCGGAGATCGTATGAAAATTACAGTAATAGGATGCGGACGATGGGGAACCCTTCTTGCGTGGTATCTTGACGGGATAGGACATAATGTCACACTTTACGGACGCGCAAATTCACGCCACATGCAAGCACTTATGGCAACAAGACGAAACGACGTGCTCGAGCTTAGTGAGAGCGTAAGCTTTTCCACAAGCCTTTCGGATGCCAAGGACTCAGAAATTATAATAATATCAATAGACTCGCAGGGACTCAGAGCGCTTTTTGGGGAGCTTTCGGCGGCAGGACTTACCGATAAGCATTTCGTGCTCTGTATGAAGGGAATCGAAATATCCACGGGTAAGCGTCTTTCCGAGGTCGCAGACGAGTTCGTCGGTAAAAACGGAAGCGTTTCCGTATGGGTAGGACCGGGACACGTGCAGGAATTTTACGCAGGCGTGCCGAACTGTATGGTTATCGACAGTAAGAATGAAGAAGTAAAAAAGAAGCTTGTAGATGAATTTTCAAGCGATCTTATAAGACTTTATTACGGAGATGACCTTATCGGAAGCGAGATAGGCGCGGCGGCGAAAAACGTTATAGGAATCGCGGCGGGAATGCTTGACGGAAAAAATCTTTCCTCTCTCAAGGGTGCGCTCATGGCGCGCGGCGCAAGAGAAATTGCGCGACTTATAAAGGCTATGGGCGGAAACGAGCTTTCGGCGTACGGACTTTGCCATCTCGGTGATTATGAGGCGACCGTTTTCTCACAGTTCAGCCATAACAGAAGATTCGGCGAGGCGTTTATAGCAGGAGAAAAATGCGAGTGGCTTGCAGAGGGCTATTATACGGTCTGCGCACTTATGAAGCTTGAAAAAATATATAACGTAGAGCTTCCGATATGCCGTACGGTATATACCGTTCTTTACGAAAATACTCCGCCCGAAACAGCACTCGGTGCGCTGTTTGACAGACGTCTTAAAAAGGAATTTTATTAAACTGTATAAACGAAAGGACTGCTGTATATGAAAGTAACTGTAGCAATAGATTCCTTTAAAGGAAGTATGACGACTATGCAGGCGGCAAACGCGGCTTGCGAGGGAATAAAAAGAGTTTTTCCGAACGCGGAGGTTCATCTCTGTCCGCTTGCTGACGGCGGTGAGGGCACGGTAAACGCTCTCGTGCGTGAAAACAAAGAATTCTTATGCATAAAAGAGGTCTGCGGAC
>JAFXJH010000111.1 GCA_017532425.1 Clostridia bacterium
ATCCCTTCCCCGAGATCGAGGGCGAAAAATTCCTTACCGAAGAGGTCGTCTGGAACAGGATCGCGAAGGATGGATATTATCTGAGATTTTACAAAGATATAATATACGTTTGTAATTATCTTGAGGACGGACTTACAAAAAACAGCACTAAGGCACAGGACAATCCGAAAGGTATGTTGCTTTGGGCAAAAGGGCAGTTCGAGGCATTCCCCGATAATTTCAAAATGACTCTCGTTGCCTGCTACGCATATTATGCCGCTCTCAAGGGCAAAAAATCGCTCTCAAAGATCGCAAAGGATCTGGGCAAGAGCGTATTTACCGTAATGCTCGCAATTGCCGCGCGCAACATAAAAGCGATGCTCAAAAGATAATAAAAAGCGGAGAAATCTCCGCTTTTTATTATTTAAGAAGCTCTATAAGCTTAGGAACTGCAAGCTCAAATGCCGCGCCGTACCAGTGATTATCCAACTCCGCAGTCTTTCTTATGCACTCCGCTGCATATTCTGCCGCGATCCTTGCTGCTTCGTTCGCGCTCTTTCCTCTCGAAAGTGCGCCGACGAATGCCGCCGCGTAGATATCGCCCGTTCCGTGACAGCTATTCGGAAGCTTTTCGTGCTCATAGTAGTCCATTTTGCCATCAATATACATAAGTATACCGATATAGTTTCCGTTCTTTGAGGGAAGACCTTTGAGAATTACATTCTTTGCCCCCATATTTATAAGTCTGTTCATGATCTCATCGACGTAACGCCTGTCACTGCCGTCTTCATAGGGCATATCGGTAAGAAACGCCGCCTCGGTAAGATTGGGAAGGATGTAATCGGCTCCTGAGCAAAGCCCCTTCATAGCGTTTACAAAATCCGTATCAAAACCGACGTAGAGCTTTCCGTTGTCTGCCATAGCGGGATCGACGACTTTAAGTCCGCCTTCCTTAAGGCAACTGTCGAAGATATCCTTGACGTAGTCTATCTGCTTCGTACTTCCAAGATATCCGGTATATATCGTATCAAATTTTATGTTTTCCTTCTCCCAATGCTCACGAATAGCAGGCATATCTTCGGTAAGATCGCGAAAAGTAAAGCCTTTGAAGCCTCCTGTATGAGTTGAAAGCACAGCTGAAGGAAGCACGCAGGTTTCTGTACCGCAAGCCGAAATTATTGGAAGCGCAACAGTCAGTGAGCACTGGCCGACGCAGGAAACGTCCTGAATTGTGAGAACTTTTTTGTAAGACATAAAAATACCTCTTTACATTTTGATTTTTTTATATTATAATCTATATATGGATATATGTAAATAATCAAAATTGGAGAATTTTATAAGTCCAGATGAAAGATCAAAAAAAATACTATTCGTTATACCTTGACCTAAGAAAAAAAATACTCTCGGGAGAGTTTGCTTCGGGAGAAAAACTGCCTTCAAAAAGGGTTATGGCTGACATACGCGGTATCAGTCTTGTCACTGTCGAGCACGCTTATACGATGCTTGAAGAAGAGGGATATATTTTTTCACGTGAGAGAAGCGGCTACTTCGTATCTCGCATAGATGGTTTTCTGCAAACTCACGAGAAGACTCCTTACACTCCTCTGAAGCGCATAAAAGAAGAATACAGCGAACCAAAAGAGGATTTTGAATATTCTCTTTGGTTTAAAACCATTCGCAAAGTAATATCGGAAAGGGATGCAGAGCTTTTTGTAAAAGCTCCTTCCAAAGGTTGCGTTGTTCTTCGAAACGCGCTTGTAGAATATCTGTACAGATACCGCGGAATGACCGTAGATCCGAACAGAATAGTTATAGGCTCCGGAGCGGAACAACTATATGAGATCGCCGTCAAGCTTCTCGGACGTGACAAGGTATACGGCATTGAGGACCCCTCTTACTCCCAGATACGCGCGGTGTATCTGGGCGCAGGTGCTAAAATCTGCCCCCTCTCTTTCGGAAATGACGGCATAGAAAGCCATGCGCTTGAAGAAAACAAGTTCGATGTGCTTCACGTTACGCCATTCCACAGCTATCCCTCAGGGATTACTACGTCGATAGCTAAAAGATATGAATATTTGCATTGGGCGCACCAAAACAAAAGCTATGTTATCGAAGATGACTTCGACAGCGAATTTTTTATGCCCGGCCACCCCATCGAACCGCTTTATTCCCTTGACCGCTCGGATTCGGTAATATACATAAACACATTTTCAAAAAGTCTTTCGCATTCGATGCGTATGGGATATATGATACTTCCCGAATCTCTGCTTGATGAATATGAAAAAACTCTGGGCTCTTTTTCTTGCTCGGTTCCTGTGCTTGATCAGTATGTACTCGCAGAATTTATCCGGAGTGGAAGTTTTGAGCGGCATCTGAACAGAATGAGAAGAAAAATGAAAGAAAAAGATGCTAACAAAAAGCAAAAAAGATAATATGTATTTTAAATCATAAATATTATTGGAGGATCTGTTGTGGTATCAAAAAGAAATATAAGAATAACGTCTGTCACTTTACTTATACTTATGCTTTTCGGACTTATACTGCCGATAACCCGTATAAGTGCCGCCGATACTCAGGGAATGAGCTTTTCTTCGGGATATGACTCTATGTACTACACGGATAAAAGCTTTTCGGTAATTCCCAAGACCTTCGAGGCAAGGATCGGCGTCCCTTCTTCCTATGGAGATCAGTATTGGGGAGATATTTTCGCGTGGTACAGTGCAAAAGCTTCAGAACACTATCTCTTCTGGGATATTCACGCACCCTCAAGCACGGATATACGTCTTCTGTGCGGAATTCGCGATGAGAACGGAAAGATAACCGAAGAGATCATCGTCAAATTCGTAGGTGCTCTTAACGAATACAGAGGCAAAGACGTTGATCTTGCTCTCACCTTTGATACCGAAAATAAAGATGTCAGATTATATATCGACGGAAATGAGTGGAACGGTACTCCCACCTACACAAGTTCAGGTAACGCTATTGCTTCGGAAAGCGGTCTGTTTGACCTCTACGCTAAGCTTGATCCTGCCAAATTTGCTGATTTTGCCATTGGCGGCGATTTCAGACCGAAGGATCTCAATTCTCAATGGACAGTGCACCACGTAGATAACTGGCGCTATTTCCGCGGAACGATACACACCGTCAGCGCGTTTAAAGACGTACGCAGCCCGGACGAGATAAAAGGAGATACGTCGGCTCTTCCAAAAGATGATGCTGACCTTATTATGTCCTTTTATCCGGCACGCGCAATAGGCTCATCCATAATTACAGATGAAAGCGGCAACGGCTATGATCTGAGAGGAACACCCGAATGGGCAAACTCCAAATCCCCCGTAACCGATTATGCATACTCCTTTGCGGTCGTAGGTGATACTCAGGTAATTACCCGCGACGAAGCCGTTACGTCATCCGAAACCTACGATCCCGCCTTTGAGGGAAATCTGGATAAAATATACGATTGGATCGTTGCCAACAAGACCGACAAAAACATCTTGTTTTCTTTCCATATGGGTGACGTTACAGATTGGAATAACGCTGCGGAATGGGATCTTGCGATGTCCAATATTTCAAAGATGGACGGTATTATTCCTTACAATATAGTTCGCGGCAATCACGATGCCGCGCAAACCTTCATTGAAAGATACACGATGTCGTCATTTGAGTCAAACGTATCCGAGGGTGAAGAATACGGAACATTTGACCAAAATACGCTTAATACGTTTCAGACGATCACGGTCGGAAACATCAAATATCTTATGCTCGCACTTGATCTCGGCCCTTGCCGTGCAGTAATTGATTGGGCCAACGAGGTGATTGCATCACACCCCTTCCATAACGTAATTATATCCACACACTCTTATCTGCATCGCTCGGGAGCATATATGGACGATCCTCTGGATTGCTCCGCCACCCAGTATAACCCCGGTGGAAAATACAACGGCGGTGCAGGAAACGGAACGCCTGTGTATTGGGATTTCAGGCTTGATAAGTATAAAAGCGCCGGCATAGATTATCTGTATCAGGATGCTTCTTATATGTGGAATAATCTCGTCAGAAAGCACAAAAACATTTGTATGGTCCTTTGCGGACACGAAATAAGCGATCAGATACTTAACGTTGAAACAGTTGGTGATCACGGTAACAAGATCGCTCAGATCCTTATTGACCC
>JAFXJH010000112.1 GCA_017532425.1 Clostridia bacterium
GAGCCTTTTGGGGAGCTTTCGCGCAAGGACTACCGCGCGACTTAAGGGCGCTGCCCTTAAGAATTCCGCGAGCTTTTGAAAAAGCTCGACCAAAACTTTTCTAAAAATAAGTTTTTTCTTTCCCTTTTTCAGCAAAGTTTTTGGGTTCTTAAACCCTTTTTTCAAAAAGGGTTTAAGCGGATTCCAAAGGCAGAGCCTTTGGCAGGATCCAAGGACAGAGTCCTTGGCAACGTTACTCTTCCTCGTAGATTCTTATTGCGCCGAGGGTGGTGGAGAGTTCGGCGTCTTTGTCGGATAGGGTGATCACGTTCTTGTCGCTGCGATTTTTGAGAATGATCTCCATGGCGTTTTTTATCTGCGCTTTGCCGCCGAGAACGACGGTTTCGGCATCGCTTTTTGCTATCTGCTCAATTTCGGCAGAAAGAACTGTGCCGATGAAAAAGCTGTAGGTCTCGTTTTTGCCGCAGGAAAAGAGATTTTTAAGTATTCTTACCTTGAAAAGCGACTTGTTTATTCCCTCATTAAGAGAATAATCGTAGCCTTTGAGGAGATATTCGGGATCGATCTCAGAGCTTTCAAGATCGACGGCATCTCTGAGAATGGTGTGAGAGGAAAGTGAGGCTATCATTTCGCCGGTAAGCATGGTAGAAAATTCACAGATCCTTCCGAAAGAGTCTGTTTTTATCACCTTTGAGTGCGATCCGGGAAGAATATATACGCATTTTCCGTATTTTTCGGAGATGAGTCCCATGATCTCGGTTTCTTCGCCGCGCATAATGTCGGTGTCCTCAAAGCTTTCCGAAAAGGTCTTTACGCCGCGTATGAAAACAAAGGGAATTTCGGTAATTTCACTTAAAATAACCTTCTCCATACTGTCGTGAAGCTCTTTTATTCCTGCGGGCGCAGAAATGTGATCGAGCTTGCAGAGCCCGAATTCGGATGTTATCATTCCCGAAGCGATTATGCATATAACGTCGTTTTCAGATAGAGAATTCTCAAAAATGAGCTTTTTTATAGCGTTTTTTATCTCACTTTTCAGTATTTCACGGTTTTCTATGCTCGCTCTCGCACCTACGGGAATTTTGATCGAAGCGATTATTTTTCTCTCTTTAACAAGATTTATTCTTGTGTTTGTCGTTCCGCCGTCAAGCGTCAGATAGAAAGACTTCATTTTATCACCGCCGTATATTTTTCGGCAAGAGCGCATATTGCGTCGAAATCGCCGCTTCGGATGAGCTTTTTGTTTACGATATTCGAACCGATACCGAATCCCGAAACTCCTGCGTCAAGATAATCCTTCATATTTTTTTCGTTTACACCGCCGACAGCGAGCATTTTTATGTGAGAAAGCGGAGCTTTTATCGCTTTTACGTACTCTGTGCCCAGCGAGGTCACGGGAAAGAGCTTTACGAAATCAGCGCCGAATCTGTGTGCGGACTGTACCTCTGACGGGGTAAGCGCGCCCGGAATGGAGACCATCTCAAGCTCTCTCGTTTTTGCTATCACGTTTTCGTAAGTGTCGGGAGAGATTATGAAGCATCCGCCCGCGTTTTTGGTAAGAGCGACCTGCTTTTCGCTGAGTACCGTGCCTGCACCGATAAGCATTCTGTCGCCGAAGTGCTTTGCGAGTGTTTCGATATTTTTTGCCGTTTCTTCGTCGGAAGTATCGCCGTTTGCGCTGTAGGTTATTTCGATAAGGCGAATACCTCCCGCATAAACAGCCTCTGCAAAGGGAATAAGATCTTCCTTCTCTACCCCTCTTACGATGGTTATTATTTTTTCTTTTTCGATCGTGTTTATTATATTGTTTCTCATTTTTTCATCCGCACAGACAGTATTTTTAAATATTATAGCATACTTGAATTTATATTACAATAAAAAAATGCAAAAAAAGCAGGAAAAGACAAGCGCTTGCGTACCGATAAACGAAAAGCGTCGGTTTCGCCTCCTCTACAACAAAACACCTCAGCCGCAATAAAAAAACTCCAACGAGCATTATTTTCACTCTTTGGAGTTTAATTTGTTTGATTTTAACGTAGATCACTCGGTTCTGAGCGCAACGACGGGGTCCTTCTTTGCGGCGCTTCTTGAGGGGATAATTCCCGAAATAAGGGTGAGAAGCACGCTTATCACAACGAGAACGATCGCTGCCTGCCAGGGAAGGAAGGCACGGAGATTTGCGATATCGGTAAGAGCATACAGAATAAGATTGATCGGTATGCAGAGCAGATAGGTCACGATAACTCCGAGAAGTCCCGAGGAGAATCCGACTATCATCGTTTCTGCGTTGAACATTCCCGAAACGTCGCGCTTCGATGCGCCGATAGCACGCAGGATACCGATCTCCTTCGTTCTTTCCTGAACCGAAATGAGGGTGATAACTCCGATCATTATCGAGGAAACGATAAGAGAAATGGCAACGAATGCGATAAGAACGTAGGTTATTGCGTTGATTATGGTAGTTACAGAGGACATCATGATTCCGACGACGTCGGTGTATTCGATCTTGTCGGTATCCTTTACTGAATCGTTGTAATCGGAAATGAAATCTTCGATAATATCCTTTGATTCAAAATCCTTTGCATAGAAGTTTATGGACGCAGGGAGCGCGCTTTCGATAGCGTCAAGCTCGTCGAGAACGCTCTCGAGGGTCGCATCGATCTGAGGAGCCATATTGTAGAGCGTTTCCTCGATCATAATGAAGTTTTCGTCCTGTGGGCTGAGAGTTCCGAGAAGACTTACGAAGATCTCCTCGTTTACCTCCATATTAAGCATCATCTCGGTCATACCCGCGTATATCTTTTCCATATATTCCTCGCCCGCAAGAGCTGCAAGACCCTTGACCGGCATAGGCATATAATCGTTTGGCTCCATACCTGCAAGCGCGGTATAAATATGAGACATATCGAGAGAGGAAAGAAGCATAACGAAGTTATCGGGCGTTACGTTTATCTTGTTTTCGGTCATACCGCTGATGATCTTAAAGAGAGTAGCCGTACCGACAGGATCCTTGCCGTTTGCCTCGGAAACGAGCTGTGTGAGTATTGCCGCCTGATTTTCCGCGGGCATAAGCATAAACATTCCCGCAAAATTTTCCTTGTTTACCTGAACCTGAGCGGCAAGATCGGGATTTGTCTTGATCATTTCGGTCATATATGCGTAGAACTGATCCATCGTAGCGCTGTCGATCTTGTCGATAAGCTCGTTTATGTTTTCGGGAGTATAGTGAGTTCTTTCAAAGGAAAGTCCGGTGAGAACGTTGACTGTCGGAGTTGCCTTCTGCTGGATGATTATCTCGCTCTTGCCCGTTTCATTCAGAATATAATCGGTGAGAGCCTTGGTATATCCTACAGCACCCGCAATAGAGGTCGCAGTTGCGCCATCTTTGGGACGAATGATACCCGAGACCTTGAGCTCTACTCCGTTATCCTTTACAAATGTCTCCTGATCGTACGCAGGAAGAGTGCGAAGATCCTTCCAGACATTAAAGGTCTCGTTTTCATAGAGATAGGTGCGGTCGCTCTTTGTGTAAAATTCAGAGGAAAGAAGAAGCTTAAACTTCATATTGAGGAAGAAATCGAAGTCGTAAGGATCCATAGGCGTGGAATCGTATTCTCCGTTTGTCATAAGATCCTTCATTATTTCCTCAAGATCGTCGTGAGGAAGCACGCCGAGCATATAAAGAGTCATCTTGCTTATCGAGTTGTTGGGGTTTACCACGAGAACGACCTCGTTTGCCTCTGTCGGCCAAGAGCCCGCAACAACCTCATACTGCTGATCAAGCAGAGCCTGATTGTTTATCATCTCGGAAAAGATATCCATTCCTCCCGACATAGCCGCCATTTCGGAGAATCCCGAGAAGGCGTCGCCCATATTTTCAAGCATCGTTTCCATTCCGACCTCTACCGTGCCGTCTGCATTGAAAATATGCATATCGTAATCGTAGGTATACTGAATATCGCTGACGTAATCCTTTATCTTGTCATAATTCTTATCGAGATATTCTTTAAATGCTTCGAGATTGTTGTCTACAGTTGACGCCATCGCATGCATCATAGTGCCGAGCGAGTCATCGACGTATATCTTGTTCGTATCCTTATAGTCGTTTGAATCCGAAACGCTCGTCATTGCCGAGAGCATAGCCGACATATTCTGCGTTTCCTTCAGTATTGAGAGAGGATATGCCGAAAGTGTATCCTCCTGCACGGTATCAATAAAGGCTGTAACACCCTGCGAAACGGCAAGGATAAGCGCGATACCGATGATACCTATGCTTCCTGCAAACGAGGTGAGTATCGTACGCGCACGCTTTGTCATAAGGTTATTAAAGGAAAGGGAGAGCGCCGTCCAGAATGACATAGAAGGCTTTCTTTCCTTCTTGCTCTTTTTCTTTTCCGCCTTATTTTCTTCTTTCTTTTCCTTTTTATTATAAGGAGCGGAAAGATCAAAGGGTGAGGAGTCGCTGACTATAGCTCCGTCGCGCAGGCGGACTATTCTCGTCGAATACTGCTCTGCAAGCTCGGGGTTATGCGTTACCATAATAACAAGGCGCTTTTCGGCAACCTTTTTCAGAATTTCCATGATCTGAACGCTCGTTACGCTGTCAAGCGCGCCCGTCGGCTCGTCTGCAAGCAGAATATCGGGATCGTTTACAAGAGCACGTGCGATAGCAACTCTCTGCATCTGTCCGCCCGACATCTGATTAGGCTTTTTACCGAGCTGATCGCCGAGTCCGACCATTTCGAGAGCTTCCTTTGCTCTCTTTCTGCGCTCGTGCTTTGAAACACCCGAAAGTGTAAGCGCAAGCTCTACGTTTGAAAGCACGTTCTGATGAGGAATAAGGTTATAGCTCTGGAAAACGAAGCCTATCGAGTGGTTTCTGTAGGCGTCCCAATCGCTGTCCTTAAAATCCTTGGTTGATTTTTCGTTTATTACAAGATCTCCGCTCGTATATCTGTCAAGACCGCCGATGATGTTGAGAAGAGTGGTTTTTCCGCAGCCGGACGGTCCGAGAATGGACACAAATTCGCTTTCACGGAAGGAAAGTGAAACGCCGCGCAGCGCCTCGGTTTTTGTTTCACCGATAAAATAGTCCTTTGTTATATTTCTTAGTTCAAGCAATTTTTCTCAACCTCTTTTATAAAAATATGGATAATAAATAATTATATCAATACCTTATGTATTTATCGTTTAATCTGTGTGAAAATTTTATAAACAATTTGCACCTTTCGGATGAAATTCGATTTGACCGTTTAAAACGTGCGATTATTGATCGCCCCTATGGAAATAGTTCTTTCCTTTTAGAGTAAAGTTTTTCTGAAAAAGCGAAAATGCACAAATGCGCAGCGGAATATATTGAATATTTTTGTGATATGTGCTATAATTTAAAAAAATACAAAATTTTAAAATTTTGATGGTAAGAAATCGACATTTTTGTCGTCTATATATAACGAAGAGAAAATTTTAAAGAAATTTTTTCGGAAAGGCGGAAAACCGTGGAGGACAGACAGATAATAGACCTATTCTGGTCACGCGATGAACAGGCAATATCGGCACTTGATGAAAAATACGGAGAGTTCTGTCGGTATATTGCCTTTAATATACTTAAAAGCAGAGAAGACTGCGAGGAATGTGTGAACGATACCTATCTCAGAGTGTGGAACGTTATTCCGCCGCAGAGACCTGACTTTTTCAGAGCATTTCTGTCAAGAATTACAAGAAATCTTGCATTTGATATGTGTAAATCAAAGGCGCGTGCAAAAAGAGGTGGCGGAGAAGCGGTGATATCAATAAGCGAAATGGAAGGCAGTATTTCGAGTTACTCCGACGTGCAGGAGGATTATGCCGTAAAGGAGCTCGGCGAAGCGATAGGACGCTTCCTCAGAACGCTCTCCGAAAGAGACCGCGATATTTTCGTGGCAAAATATTATTTCGTGAGCAGCGTTGACGAAATTTCGGAAAAGCTCGGTCTGAGCTCAAAATACGTGTGGAATATATTGGCGCGCACCCGTATAAAGCTGAAAAACTTTCTTGAAAAGGAGGGATATTCGATATGAACAGGGTAAGTAAGTCAGATAAAAGCAATATGGAAAATAATATGGAAAATAATATGGAA
The DNA here is from genome assembly GCA_017532425.1 of Clostridia bacterium. GTDB lineage: Bacteria > Bacillota > Clostridia > Oscillospirales > CAG-272 > SIG672. The sequence continues at coordinate 6,116 of JAFXJH010000112.1, forward strand.
AATAATATGGAAGAAAAAATCCTTGAGGCTATCGGATATATTGACAGCGATATAATAGAAAGTGCGGCTGATGCGCTGAGCGGTAAGAAAAAATATAAAATTCCTTCGGTGATCGTGTGGAAGAGAGTGGTCGCGATCGCGGCGATAGTGGCAGTTATGGCGACGATGATCGTCGTTCCGATAATGAATCTCGAGCTTCCCTTTTGGCCGTCAGACGATACTCCCGAAAAGCCGAATGAGTCTGAAAAAGATCCTTGGTACGATAATTTGGAAGAAAATCCACGTCCCGAAGAGCCTGAAAACAAACCCAGTGATGGAGATGATGGATCCCGTCCGAAGCCCGACGGTCCTGAAGACCCCGAAAAACCCGAAAAATGTCCCGATTGCGGTATGACCACCGACGAATGCGAATGTGAAAGCACAGAGAAAAATCCATACAGCGCCTTCGTGTGTCCGTTATCATCGAGTACGGTATACGGAAAGGTGACGGAAACTAACGCGCTCTCATTTAACGACGTTTGGGGTTCTTGGGAGGTTGTCAGCGAGGGTGAAGAGGCAGGTGCCGTCCACGCGCTTGACAATGGTGCTTGTATCGCAGTTATAAACAACGTAGACTTCAAAAATGCGAAAAAAGTAACTATTTCCGCCGATTTTATGCTTCCTTCAATGAAACAAGGTAACAATAACTACGGATTTATTCTTGATCTGTGGGTAGATAAGAACGAAGATACCTTCTTCTATTGGGAATCGAGCTCCAACTCGTATTACTATGCTTTACAGTCGGGAGGCGGAGACACGGGCACGCTTATAGGCAAGTGGGGAGCGTCTACCGTTCTTGGAAGCGAATCTAACGGCTGGACGTCCTTTAACGATTCTCACGGAGTAGAGTCTCCGAAGGTAGACGGTATAAGCTTCGAATACGGAAAGTATACGAACATTAAATGTATCTGGGATATTGAAAACGATGCTCTCGAGCTCTACTACGACGGACAGCTCACAAAGAAGGTCGATTTTAACGAAAGCACCTTCAAATTCACAAACGAAGGCGACAATGGCATCGGTCTGCGTGCAAACAGAGGCGACGTTTACTTCAAGAATATTGACCTTATTGTGGAATAAAAAACAACAAACTTCATTATTTTACATTTAGAAAGGAGCTTTTACTATGAAAAAACGAATCATTTCGGTAGTTTTGCTACTGTGTATGACAGTTTCCGCGTTTGCGGGATGCAAGGCGGAATACGAGAAGGAAGAAAGTTACGAAATCCCCGACGTAGACGGAATATATTCGGGAAAAGTCACCGTAAAAAATATGACAACGGGAGAAGAGAAGGCTCTTGAGGGATATGACGCAGAATATCTGCTGTATGCTTTCAATTCTATGCGAAGAGAAAAGAAAAACACGGGAACATCGGCGGAATATCTGATAAAGCTTGGTGACGCTGAAATTTATTATAACCTTCACGGCGTGGGAAATGACGTTACGAACGGAACGGTCACCGGTCTTAATCAAAAAAGAAGACCGACGGTCGATGAAATTCTCGAAAGAAACGTAGGAAAACCAAATCCTACGGTTTCGGGCATTGTAAGACTTGACGTCGGACGCCTCGGAAACTGGGTCACTCTTACAGAAGAGGAATCGAAAGAGGTCTGTGATTTTCTTAACTCGCTGACCTTTGTAGAAAGAGAGCCTTGCTGCTGCGTATTACAGCACAGACTTACTGTCAGCGGATACGGTTTTTCATTTGAAGAAAAAGAAATAAGAGGTCTAAGCGGAATTGCGTCCGATCCTGACTGCGAGCTTGAGCGTATAGTTGAAAAATATCTTTCCGAATATAACAGCTGGATAACTGTGGATGATATACCCGACGTAGAGGGAATATATTCGGGCGAAGTTACTGTGAAAAATATGGCTACCGGAGTAGAAAAAGTTCTTGACGGCTATGATGAAAAATATTTGCTGTATGCTTTTAATACTATGGAGCACAGAAACGAAAATAACGGAACCTCGGCTGAATATCTTATCAAATTCGGCAAAGCCGAAATATACTATAATCTTCACGGCATAGGAAACGATATTACAAACGGTCTTTGTATGACTTTAAATAAAAGCGTGAGACCTACCGTGGATGAAATCATTAAAAGACGCGTAGGCGAGGCAAAGTATAAACTTTCGGGTGTTGTTAAACTTGACGTTGATCGCATGGAAGAATGGGTCACTCTTACAGAAGAGGAGTCAAAACAGGTCTGTGATTTTCTTAACTCTCTGACCTTTGTCGAAAGAGAACCCTGCGAGTGCGTATTAAGGCACAGACTTACTGTCAGCGGATATGAGATCGCATTTGAAGAAAAAGAAATAAGAGGTCTAAGTGGAATTGCGTCCGATCCTGACTGCGAGCTTGAGCATATAGTTGAAAAATATATTTCAGACACAAATCCCGATTGTCAATACACACCGCTTACGTGTCCTACGTCTTCCGCCACCGTCTACGGCAAGGTAACAGAAATTAACGCACTCGCCTTCGACGACGTTTGGGGCTTATGGGAAGTAGTTTCTGAAGGCGAAAACTCAGGTGCGGTTCATAGCCTTCCCGGTACAGGAGCGTGTATGATCATTATCAATAACGTAGATTTCAGCAACGCAAAGAAGGTGACTCTTTCTGCCGACGTTATGCTCCCCTCAAAAAAGAACGGCAACAATAACTACGGTCTTGTTATGGACGTATGGACGGATGATGAGGAAGATATGCGTTTTTACTGGGAAACCGAATATAATTCCTACTACTACCTTCTTTGCTCGGGTAGCGACACGGGCACGCTTATAGGCAAGTGGGGAGCGTCTACCGTTCTTGGCAGCGAATCTAACGGCTGGACGTCCTTCAACGATTCTCACGGAGTAGAGTCTCCGAAGGTAGACGGTATAAGCTTCGAATACGGAAAGTATACGAACATTAAATGTATCTGGGATATTGAAAACGATGCCCTTGAGCTATATTATGACGGACAGCTAACAAAGAAGGTCGATTTTAACGAAAGCACCTTCAAATTTGCAAACGAGGGCGATAACGCTTGCGGACTCCGTTCAAACCGCGACGACGTTTACTTCAAGAATATTGATCTTATTGTTGAATAAAACTCTACTACCGCATACAAAAAACTCGGCATAGAAATCTATGCCGAGTTTAATATTTTTACTGATCTTTTTACCGATCTTTTTCAGCTATTTTGCAGTTTTTCCGCGGATCTTGCCTGCGCTTCTCTTCTGCGCGCGAGGCGGTCCTTCATTTTTAACTTGTAAAGCTCCTCTGTAGCAAAGGATATCTTCGTTACGACGTCCTTTTTCGTCGGATAGCAGTAGAGCGAATCCTTCGATGTTGAAATATCTATGCAGTCATCGGGACGGACGTAGCAGTAATCGTATTCGATATGAACACCGTACATTCCCGAAACGGGACGGCGTATGCGGTACTTTTTGCCTCTGTATTCACCCTCGATAACAAATCCGTCTGCGGAATGTGTCATTTTTGCCTTTCCTACATCTTGGAATTTCATACACGACGGCAGCGAGAATACGTCGACCTCGTCCTCGAAATGATAATTTCCGCTTTCGACCTCGCGGCGTACGTTTTCGCGCTCCCATTCAAACCAGTCGGGAACATGCGGAAATTCGGTCTCTCCCTCGAGCGCGTGAAGCTCGCCGAGAGTGTCCATCTCCCATCTCTTGCCGCAGTGCGAGCAGTAAAGGATGCTTCCCTCGCTCTCCATTTTGTGCTCGGTAAGACAGCTCGGGCACTGATAGAGAATTTTATTTAATCCCTCTGCGCGGAAGGGCTCTGTTATCTCTATTCCCTGCTCCTTCTGCCACTTGTATTCGTTATACTGCATAGCGGATACGATGCGCTCCTGGATCTCGGGCTCGGAAAGCTTTTCTATCTCTTCGGGGCGAAGAACGCAGCGCACTGTAGTATAGAGCGGCACCTTTCTCGGCTTGCGGAAATTCCAGAAGGGCGTGTGCAGGTAGTTTCCGTGGTGAAGCATTACGACGACCGGCACGTTCATACGCTTTACAAGCTGTGAAAGTGAGTCGGGGAGGATCGCCGTCGTACCAACGGGAGTATATCTCGCCTCGGGGTACATACACATTATTCCCTTTTTCTTAAAAAGAACGTTTTCTATCGACTTTATAAGGTCGGGATCGGTAGTAAATTTTCTTTTACACATACATCCGATAATTTCCATAAGGAAGGGACGGCGGTAATATCCGTCAACCGTCGCGATATTATATACCTTTTTGGGAAAGGTTGCGATAGAATTCAGATAAAAGTCGACGAAATACATATGGTTACTGAGCAGAATATAAGGACCCTTTATATCGTCCATATCGAATTTCTCGATCTTATATTTGCGTCCTATCATAAGTATTTTACTGAGTGCGTAGATAAGAAAGGTGAATATACCGAGCTGATATTTAGGCATTTTCGACGTGTTATAATGCTTGACCTTTTTGTCGTAGGGTATCTCGCTGTAAACCTTTTCGTTTTCCATGGCGTTCTCCGTTTTTATGTATTTTGGTCGCGGATAAGTTATTATAGCACATATTTTGTCGAAAAACAAGGGATTTTCGCAAAAAGCGCAAACTGTGTCCTTCGGGTGGAGTTGGACAGGGTCCACCTCGTTCCCCGCTTTGCGGGAAACACAACGCTTGCGTTGTGTTTTCCCCTCAAGTGAAAGGCTTGGAATTTGCGAAAAATGCAAATTGCGCGTCTAAATCGCCATTTTACGTAGGGGCTTTGGTTTCTTTTATGTATGTTTGTACTATGTAAAATTGTACGCATCATCCTAACGGCACCGCCCGCCGCGTTTTTCCGCGGCGCGAGCAAAACCGACCATAGATGGTCAACAACCGTACGCGGTTGGGAGGTTTTGCGGAAAGAGGGATGGGGTTCTTAGGGAAGGGATTCTTCCCTTCCCATAAGTCGTTCTTTGGTTCGTTTCTGTCGATACAGAAATGAACAAAAAGACTCACAAACGCGTCTTCGCTGTGTTAGCACTGTGCAAAAGCTTTTCTAAAAATGAGTTTGTTCTTTCTTTTCAGTAAAGTTTTTGGGAATAGAATCCCCTCTCACCTGCTTCGCAGGAGCTCTCCCGAAGGGAGAGCCTTATTATTTTCCCTTTTTCAGTAAAGTTTTTGGGATTCTTAAACCCTTTTTTCAAAAAGGGTTTAAGCAGGATCCAAGGGC
>JAFXJH010000113.1 GCA_017532425.1 Clostridia bacterium
AAGGCTCTGCCTTTGGAATTCGCTTAAACCCTTTTTGAAAAAAGGGTTTAAGAATCCTAAAAACTTTACTGAAAAGAAAATAAGAAAAGAATAAACTTGCGATACCGAACGCCGCGTTGGGCGGCGCAGCAAAACCGACCCTCCCTGTTGGGAGGTTTTGCGAAAAGAGGGTTGGATATATAAGGAAGGGAAACGTCCCTTCCTTATATCGTTCTTTGGGCACTTTCTGTCGACACAGAAAGCGCCGAAAAAGACTCATAATCGCGTTTTATGTATGTTAGCACTGCACTAAACCTTATATAAACGAGAGGAGCAAGCGTCGACTCCTACATTAGAGTTTTTTAGTGACAATTCCTCTGCACAAGGCTTTGATGAGTTATGAAAAAGCACTTTGAACATCGCAAAGTGCTTTTTATTATTAGTGTGATGGAATATCATCTTCCGTGATAGGCTTATAAGAAGCTATATCGTCAAGCCCATAATCTTTTGAATGTAATCCGAAATATGGCTTGAACAGTATTCTTTTTATAGTGTCCCATCCGTTCTCATCCTCGTTGTATATGATACCAAGTGGTTCTCCAAATTCAACACCACCCGATTTCAAAACAAGTTCAACAAAGCCTTCTTCTCCATCTAACTTGTCAATAATATCAAGTTTCCGGTTCATTAAAAGTCCCTACCTTTTCTTTTACTGGAATGGTATGAATGTTTTTGCTTTTCCTTTGAACATATCAATATATTCGTATTCTTTGATACGCCTTGCTTTTGTAGGCTTATAAAAGTGCTGATTTTAATTTTCTATATTTATCTGACACATCCTCATCGCCTCAAGAGCATTCCGATGGCTTTCGGGAGTAACGCCCGCACAGCAGGATGCGTCTACCGTGATCTTGACCTCGGGAAGAAAGGCTTTTATAACAAGCGCGTTCGATATTACGCAGATATCGGTGCAAAGTCCGACAAGAGTTATCTCGCCGATCTCCTCTGCTTTGTTCTTCTCACAGAGCAGCTCTGCAAGCTCTCTTGAGCCAAACGTCGGCTTGTCTATCACTTTTCCCTCTCTGATACCTGTAAGCTCGCTTCGTATTTCCCATCCGAGAGTGCCGCAGATGCAGTGCTCTACCGGGAGATTTACGCCCTCCTGAGTCTGAAGATAGTCTTTTTCGTGCGTATCGCGTGTAAATATTACCTCGCCGTCGAAATTTTCTATCTTCGATTTAACGTTATCCACGATAGCTACAGCCTCTTTTGTACCGAGCGCTCCGTCGATAAAATCGTTTTGCATATCTATAACAAGAAGTATATTTTTCATAATTTCACCTCAAACATCATCAAATACAAGATTTATTCGTTTTCCTCTCCGCTTTCGCTCTTGACGCGCAGACGGATCTTTTTTACAGTCTTTTTTTCGCTTATCTGCTGCTTTGCTTCACGCTTGTGAAGGTCTTCTCTGATGAGCTGATAGATAGCCGCGGCGATCGGCACTCCGAGGAGCATACCGAGCACACCCATAAGACCGCCGCCCACGGTCACAGCGGCAAGCACCCAGAGTGCGGGCAGACCGAGAGAATTTCCGACTACCTTCGGATATATAAGATTTCCTTCAAGCTGCTGAAGAATGAGTATAAACAGAAGGAAAAGAAGAGCCTTGATAGGCGATACCGTCAGTATCATAACGGCACCGACGCCCGCGCCGATATATGCACCCGCTACGGGAATAAGCGCTGTAAATCCGATAAGCGTGCCTATCATTCCCGCGTACGGGAACTTGAATATCATCATACCTATCGAGCAGAGCACACCGAGAATTATCGCTTCGGCAAACTGCCCTACTATGTATCTGCGGAAGCTGTCGTTCACGACTGAAGCCACGTGGGATATCTTATCGAAGTGCTTTCCCGAAAGATAGCTTCTTGTAAAGCGCTTACTCTGATTAAAAAGCTTTTCCTTATCTATGAGCATATATATCGAGAAAATAAGGCTTATAAATATTGTAACTATTATCGAAACGGTAGAGGTAAGAAGAGTTACGACCGCGCTTACAGCGTTTCCGATTCCGCTTCCGAGCGTTCCGACGATCTTTTCTATATAAGACATCCAGTCGATCGAGATCAGCTTTGAAAGGATATCGGACGGGAGGATGTCACCTATCCACTCGCTGTTAAGAAGCTTTTGGATAAGGGGCGGAATCTCTGCAAGCAGGAAGGAAATACACTGAACGAGCTCAGGAACAACTATCCATACTAAAAGAGCGATAACGGCAAGAAAAGTACACAGAGTCAGCACAAGGCATATCGGTCTTTTGGTAACAGATACTATTTTTTTGTTTTTATATTTCGGAAAATATATCTTTTCATAAAGATTCATCAGAAGATTCAGCACGTACGCGATAGCGAATCCTATAAACACAGGCGCTGCCGCCGCAAACGCTTCCGAGAGCAGCTTTGCTATAGACGACCAATAATGAATACAGAGAAAGAGCAGAAAGGCGCTCACTCCGACCTTCAGACAATTTTTCCAGGTTATGATTTGATTTTTTTCGTTTGTTTTCATTTTATCTTCTCTTTTAACAGTAATTTACCTTATATTTAAAATTATAACACCCCAAGTAATTTATTTCAATATCGCGGAAGTATTTTTTTGAAAAAATATATAATTCAGATAAGCTTTGATTCCCTGCGTATCTGTCGCGGAGTTTTTCCGTAGACCGAAAAAAGCACTTTTCTGAAATAAGAGGACGAGCTGAATTCAAGTCTTCGGCTTATCTCCTCTATCGTCAGATTCGTCGTTTTAAGAAGCTCCGCCGCCTTTTCACACTGTATCTTGCGGTGAATCTCATTCGGTGTCTTTCCGAGCACTTTTTTAAAGACCGAGTAGAGAGTCGATTCACTCATTTGGCAGGCTTGCGCTACCTCGCTCATCCGTGCAAGCGGATTCTGATACATATACTGTATCGCGCGCTCTGTCATACTGCTTCTGCGGTCTATCGGATCGAGCGACATACTTTTTTCGAGATTGTCGAGCAGGCTGTAAAGAAGTCCGACGTTTCCGAGCGAAACTCTGCAATCATCTGCGATCTTTTTGAAGATCACCTCTGAGCCTTCATCAAAATTCAGCTTTTGAAGCTGATAGCTGTTTTGTGTACTTCGCGGAAAATAGGCAAAGCCGAGCGAATAAAAGCTCACGCCGTTTTCGCCCGTCCAGTACGAGTGATATTTACAGCCGTTTGGAATATAAAACGCTTCTCCCTCGAATACCTCCAGCCTTTTATCTTCAGACACGAGAAGTCCCCTGCCCTTTATCATCCGACCAATATAATGATACTGCACGCCCGCGCTGTTATCTCTGTGATGTCCACCGCTGAAGCTGAATATATGAAAAGCAAAGCTTTTGTAGAATTCTTGATCGTTCATATTGATACCCACCTTTATTTTTGCAGAATATTACCTCTTTTTTTAGAGTATATCATATTGATAAACGCTTTTCAAGGGTTTATAATAAAAGTAACGAGGTTTCGCAAAGGAAATGCGAATATCAAGGCTCTCCCTCCAGGAGAGCTCCCGACGAAGTCGGGTGAGAGGGCCAAAAGCGCATCAACACGTTAATTCAGCAGTAATAAAAAAACAAATCACAAAACAAAAAATTATATTTTACCCTTTCAGTAAAGTTTTGGGATAAGGTGAAAACCTTTTTTCAAAAAGGCTCACAAGATCGACAATCTGGTATTAAAACAAACTGTAAAAACTAAAATCAAAAAACTTCCCTTTCAGTAAAGTTTTTGGGGAGG
>JAFXJH010000114.1 GCA_017532425.1 Clostridia bacterium
AAGAATCCGCAAGAAACTTTTTGAAAATAAGTTTAAAACGATTTGCACGCAAATCGTTTGTGAACTCCAAAAACTTTACTGAAAAAGGGAAAATAATAAGGTTCTCCCTTCGGGAGAGCTCCTGCGAAGCAGGTGAGAGGGGATTCTATTCCCAAAAACTTTACTAAAAAGGATAAGAAAAAACTTATTTTTAGAAAAGTTTTGATCGAGCTTTTTCAAAAGCTCGCGGGATTCTTAAGGGCAGCGCCCTTAAGTAGCGCGTGGCATCAGGTATAAAGTCCGGTCGTGCGCTTCTTTATTTTTTCTCCGCGCACGAAGGAGGTAAATACTTTCTCACATTCGTCGGGAGATTCGGTAGTAAAGGAGAGCATCGCGAAGTCCGCGGGGAGATTTCGGTCGCCGATATAGTGCGGCACGCTGTTAAGAAGCTCGCTGTACACCTTGTTTTGGCAAACAACTTTGAATTTTATGCCATATCTGTCGGTGATCTCACCCTTGCCTCTGCATTTTTCGCAACCTATGGCGGCGCGCACAGGGCAAGAGCGAAGCAGCATAAGCGGAAGATATCCGTATGCGAAAAGCCCCGTTTTGATATTACCCGAAATCTCTTTCGCGGAAGAAAGAGGGATTTCGGGAGAGAGTGTAGCTTCCTTTACACCCATTTTTGCATACTCTGCGAGCGAATCCGAGTTTACGATATTGAGTCCGAAGCCGCCGATGATCTCAAAATCCTTTTCCCTAGCATACGCGACCGAGCCGATATTATCGCAGAAAAGAGTCTTTATTCCGAGTGCTTTGATCGCTTCGAGTTTCTCGTCAAGTGCCTCGAAATTATATACGAGCGACGGTATCTCGGCTGCTATTTTTGAAAGGTCGCCGAGAATTTTTATTATATCTTCTCGCTTTGACAGTATTTCGCTTATCGGAAGCACTATTTTGTCCGCTCTGTCGGCAAAAGAGGATATCTTTTCCCACGCGGAAGATCTCAGGTATATTTCTGTTTTTGTGATATTTTTTCTCGGATATTTTTCGATTTTCGGCTCGTCAAAGCTGTATTTCACGCTTGACGCGCGAAGCATATCGAGCTTTTCGACGGCATCTCTGCGCAGAGAATTTATGACCGACGCTCTCAGCGAGAGTCCGCTCGGGTTTATCACCCTTACGCTTTCGGCAAGATAGGCCGTTCCTCCGAGACGGGAAAGAAAGCTGCTTGCAAACGCCTCGTCGGTGGCGGGGGTCGAACCCGCACTTACTGTATTGTCTCCCTCCGCAAAGGCGAAGGCTGTATTTATTTTATCCGAGATCTGCAGTTTTGTCTCTTTTTCGCCTATAAACAGCTCGAAATCGACCGGAACTCGCTGTCTTTCACGTCTGTAAAGCTCGGACGTTTTGGAGAGTGCGCCCTTGGAGGCTTCGACGTCCTCCTTCGTTCTGATTCCGAACATATCTCGCGTACGCTTACCCGTGAGATATCCGTCGGTAAATCCGCTGCGCGAGAAGATATTTTTAAGAAGCTCTGTATCGGGCGTTTCTCCGTTCTTTGCGCGAACGCAAGCGTTCACAGCGGCGGCAACGTATTCGGGACGCTTCATTCTGCCCTCTATCTTTACCGAGCATATTCCCGCGTCGTAAAGCTTGTCTATCTGCGAAATATGCGACATATCCTTAAGCGACAGACAGCTGTGCATCTTACCGCACGAGAAATCAAGTCTGCAGGGCTGTGCGCATTGTCCGCGGTTTCCGCTTCGTCCGCCGAGCATAGCAGAAAGCTCACATCTTCCCGAAACGCTCATGCAAAGCGCGCCGTGGACAAAAGCCTCAAGCTCAAGCTCTTTTGGTGTGTTTTTTCTGATGTTTTTTATTTCATCGAGAGTCAGCTCTCTTGCAAGCACCACGCGCGAAAATCCGAGGCGGTATGCCTCTCTTGCGCCCTCTGCGTTATGAATTGCCATCTGCGTGGACGCGTGAAGAGATATCTCGGGGCAAGCCTTTTTTATATATTTTGCAACTGCGAGGTCCTGCACGATAACCGCGTCTGCGCCCGCCTCTGCGATCTGCTTTATCGAATCGATCAGCTCGCCGTATTCGTTTTCGTATATGAGAGTATTAAGAGTAACGTGCAGCTTTACGCCGTAAGTATGGCAATATCTTGCGGCTTCACGCAGCTCATCGCTATCGAAATTTGCCGCACTTGCGCGTGCGCTGAATTTTTTCAGTCCGACGTAAACGGCGTCTGCACCGCTTCGCACTGCCGCAACAAGCTGAGGCATTCCTCCTGCCGGCGCGAGTATCTCAAGGTCTTTCATTGAAAATACGTCCTTTGTTTTATAATATAGCTTATTATATCAGATTTTTCTCGAGGATACAAGTGGAATAGGCAAAAATGATGGGAATTTTGCTTTTGGGGCAGAAAAATCCCCGCGCGTGGTGCGCGGGGGTAATATGCTTAATTCTCTTTTTTTACTATTTTTCCGTCTAGCGGTTTGTAGTCCATAATACCGTATCCTTCTCCGTAAGTATTTATTACAAGAAGTTCGCCTGTATCGGCAATATCATCACGACTTATTTCGGCATAATGCAGATCATTATTACCATCATCCGTTCCCAGAGCACCCGGATCACAATCTTGATATCCCGTCATAACAGGATATAGCTTGCCGTCTTTTTCGATAATAGCGGAAAATTCAATAAATCTTGATGACGATCTATGCTCAAACTCAAAAAAGAAGAGCGCTTTTGTTTCGAAAAAATCGCTTGTGTAGTTGTCTTTGAGGTTTAATACGTTATCAGGATCAAATGCTGAAAGTTCATCAACAGATTCTATTATAAAAACATCAGGATATCTTAAATTTAAAGGATTGTGCACATAACCTTTGTGTGTAAAGTCAATTGATTCGTAAATCTTTTCTTCCGAACCTTCGGGTGTTTTATCTTCTTCTTTGATGTCATCTTGAGTATCCTTATTCGGCTCGTCGTTGGGTGTTTCGGAAGTGCATCCGAACACCGAAGCGGCAAATAATGCGAGAAGCAGAATAAGTGCTATTAGTTTTTTCATATATTACCTCCTTAAGATAATCTTAAATATTATATTTCTTTCATATTATTTTGTTTCGCCAGAATGTGCCCTCCTATATACCTTTATCCTTTTCGGAAAAGTTTTTGGGATGGCGTGGAAACACTTTTTTCAAAAAGGGTTTCCACAAAAAACACAAAAGCACATAAGCCGTATGTCGATAAAGGTCTTCGGCTCATGCGCTATCCTTGTTGATTTTGAGATACCTCGTACATAGACGTCGTAGTACATCCCGAAGACCGCTTGATTTGATACTTTTCATATCACGATCTCCTTCAGCTTTCTTTACAGTTATAATATAGCATATCATTATACGTTTGTCAATATTTTCATATGTACGGCAATAAATTTCGTCATATTATATAAAGCGAATTGTACGTTTTTGTAATATCTAAAAGCCGAAAGAAATTCACATAATTTCAAATCACTCAATGCAAATAATTTCACTATTTTTTTAATATTTCACCTATATTTCCTTGACTTTGAGCGTTATGCGTGATAAAATAAATATGTATATAATTTTTTAGTTTAATCAGGAGGTGCCCGTGAAAGGCAGAATTTTGACAATCGGCAATTCTTATATCGAAATGCATATGCAGACCGCACGTTTGCCGATAGCAAATCAAACAGTAGTCGAAGACGATTACGAGCTTCGTCCGGGCGGAAAGGGCGGAAATGCCGCGGTTGCTATTGCTCGCATGGGTCTTGAAAGTGTATTTTGTACCTGTGTCGGTCAGGATAACGACGGAAACAGACTTCGCAACTTTTACAACTTCAATTCGATAAATACAACATCTGTTTACGTTGATCCGGCTCACCCGACCGGTCTTTCGGTTTATCTGTATGAAAAGCAGTACGATTCCCGAAGAAGAATAATTTACCCCGGAGCCAACAAGAGCTTTTCTATGAGTCAGATAGAGGCGGCGCTTGCCACCTATCCGGACGCTATATTTATGACCCTTGAAATTCCTTTCCCGCTCGCTATCGCTATAACAACTCTCGCAAAATCGCACAGTATTCCGGTCTTCCTTGATGCGTCACCCGCACAGCTCGGAGTACAGCTTGGTCAGCTCGAAAATATAGAAATATTCTTTGCAAGCAAGCAGGAGGTCTACGTACACACGGGTGTAAATCCGACCTCTCTTGAAAACTGTCTCAAGGCTTGCATAACTCTCGGACAGACGGTCAAGGCAAAATATTACGTTCTTCGCCTCGGCGAAAGCGGATTCTTCGTTTACGACGGAAAATTCCACAACGTGCTCGGTCCGTACAATCTTGACAATACACCCTCGCCCACATTTGTGGACGTTGAATCGGCTGTCGTGTCCTCCGAATATCTCATAACTCAGGATATAAGACGCGCCTGCCTCGTCGGCTCTGCCGCAAGCAAGATGGCTAAAGAAAAGCACGACGTAAAGATCCCCACACGCGAGCAGCTCCGCGAATTCTGCACGGAAAACGAATACGATATCCGAATCGCGCGTGTATGATCGCTGATATCTCTTTTTGAAAGGTCGGTCTTATGGAAAACACCTTCATTAAAAATTCGGGAACGTTTGAATCCTCCGATTCCGAAAACAATATCGTTTATTACGTCTGGACACCGATCGGAAACCCGCGTGCCGTAGTACAGATAGTTCACGGTATGTGTGAGCATATGGAGCGCTACGAGGAATTTGCCCGCTTTCTCACTTCAAAGGGAATAGTAGTCTGCGGTCACGATCAGCTCGGTCACGGTCATACTGCACGATCTGACGAGGATCTCGGATTCTTCGCGCCCTCCGACGGCGACAAATATCTTCTTGAGGACGTTGAAAAGCTCCGTCTTATAATGCGCAAAAAATACAGAAGACTTCCCTACTTTCTTCTCGGACACAGCTTCGGCTCGTTCGTTGCGCGCGCATACGCTTCGGCTTATCCCGAGGACAGCATAGACGCGCTTATACTTTCAGGAACCTGCGGGGACGATCTTCCCGCCAAAGCAGGAAAAATAGCCGCAAAGATGATCGCAGCCTTCAGAGGCAAGCGCTACCGCAGTCCCCTTCTCTTCAAGCTTGCTTTCGGAGGCTACAACAAGCGTTTTGCCGACGAGATCGAAGAGTCCAAGGGCTGTGCTTGGGTAACGACCGACAAGGAAGTTCTTGACAAATACATTAACGACAAATTCTGCACGTTCAGATTCACGACTCAGGCATATCACGATATGTTTATGCTTATAGAATACAACAAGGAGCACATCCCGCCCTGCTCACTCCCTGTTTACATTTTTTCGGGAAGTGAGGACCCCGTCGGAGATTACGGTCAGGGTGTAAGTGCTCTTTACGAGAAATATTTTGATGCCGAGATATCCGACGTAACGCTCAAGATCTACGAGGATGAGCGTCACGAGGTGCTAACCGGAGTCAAACGTCTTGAGGCTTTTGACGACCTTTCCGCTTGGATCGACCGCATAATCGATGCCAAGGTCGAGCTTATGGCTCAGAGCATGAGATTGTTTTAAATTCAGTCCAAAAGCTTCGGCAAAAGGTGAAAATTGCAATATTTTGGTTGATTACTGCAATATTTTTTCACCGCCAAACATGATATAATTAAAATCGGTCGCGAAGCTTATTCGCGTTTACGGAGAGAAAAGTGACAAAAAGAATTTTAGGAATAGATTACGGAAAGGTACGCACCGGATTTGCTGTAAGCGATCTTCTCGGTCTTACCGCAAGCGGCATCGGAACCTTCAAGGCAAGCGGTGACCGCGTACTTATTGAACACATCTGCGAGCTTGTAAAAGAATACGGCATCTCCGAGATCGTTCTCGGCAATCCGATCAATATGAACGGCAGCCGCGGCGACAGCTCTTCCAAGGTGCAGTATCTCGCAGGTCTTATCGAAAAGGACACCGGAGTTCCTGTAATACTCTTCGACGAGCGTTGCACCACGATGCTTGCTCATCAGATCCTTAATGCCACCGACACGCGTGGAGCCAAACGCAAAAACGTTGTGGACACCCTCTCCGCGCAGATAATCCTGCAGAATTATCTCGATATGCGCAAATAAAGCTCCGGATTTCTTATCCAAAACATTCTATATCAAGGAGAAAAAATTATGAACCGAAACGTTGACAAGATCATTGCTATGGCAGAAGAATCGGTAAAAAAGCACGAGATTGCGCCCGGCAAATACCGCCGCTGGCTCTGGCAGTCCGAAAAGGGCAACCGCAATCTCGATTCCTCCGAATACGGATGCGCCGATGCTGCCAACATTCTCTATATTATCGGCAAATTCCCGAGAGATCCCGAGGTACGCAAGGCTTGCATAGACGAGCTTCAAAGCTTCCAGAAGGAAGACGGTACTTTTCAGGAGCCTACTCACAACTTCCTTCACACTACTGCGCACTGCATAGCCGCGCTCGAGCTTTTTGACGCAGGTGTAAAGTATCCCCTTACTTATCACATGGAACACTTCGGTACTCCCGAAAAGGTTCGCGAGTATCTTGCAAGTCTCAAATGGGACACCGATCCCTGGGGACAGTCCCACCGCGGTGCAGGCTTCTATGCCGCTATGATCCTTACCTGTGATATGCCCATAGAATGGCAGGACGCTTATTTCGGATGGCTTTCCGAAAACAACGACCCCATCACCGGAATGGGACGTGCCAATCACGGCGACATGGAGATCCGTCAGCACCACCTCAACGGTTGGTTCCACTATATGTTCAACTACGAGTTTACCCACCGTCCCTTCCCCAACTCCAATCAGCTTATCGACCACTGCATTGACATATACGACAAAAAGGAATTCCTTCACAAGTATCCTTGGGGTCTCGGATGCGGATTCGCTGAGATCGACTGGGTATACGCTATCAACCGTGCTTCCCTCCACACCGGATACCGCCGTCAGGAGGTCCTCGATTATCTCCGCGATTTCGCTGAAAAGTATTTCGACTACTGGGAAACCATCGATGTCGAAACCGACGAACAGTTCAACGACCTTCACGAGCTCTTCGGCGCTATGTGCTGTGTTGCTGAGCTTCAGCTTGCTCTCCCCGGCGAGGTCAAGTCCCGCTTTCCCCTCAAAAACGTCCTCGACCGCCGTCCGTTTATTTAAGAGACGAACGCCAAGGGCTCTGCCCTTGGAACCCGCTTAGAAACTTTTTGTAAAAAGTTTCTAAGAACTTCAAAAACTTTACTAAAAAGATTTTGGTCGAGCTTTTTCAAAAGCTCACAGAGTTTCCTAAGTAGCGTCAAACCTTAAGGCTCTGCCACCGGAACCCGCATAGAAACTTTTTGTAAAATGATTCTAAGAACTTCAAAAACTTTACTAAAAAGATTTTGTTCGAGCTTTTTCAAAAGCTCACAGAGTTTCCTAAGTAGCGTCAAACCTTAGGGCTCTGCCTCCGAAACCCGCTTAGAAACTTTTTGTAAAATGTTTCTAAGAACTTCAAAAACTTTACTGAAAAAGATTTATTAAAAGATTTTGGTCGAGCTTTTTCAAAAGCTCACAGGGTTTCCTAAGTAGCGTCAAACCTTAGGGCTCTGCCTCCGGAACCCGCTTAGAAACTTTTTGTAAAAAGTTTCTAAGAACTTCAAAAACTTTACTAAAAAGA
>JAFXJH010000115.1 GCA_017532425.1 Clostridia bacterium
ATTAAAAAGAGCGCGGAGATGAGTGAAATATTTATTATAAAGCTCTTGCATAAAAGGTGACATTGTGCTATACTTTAAAGAGCTTTGTGTGCGGAGGTAACGTTATGGAAAAAAACGTCTTCAGGGAGAAAGACCCGTATAGCTTCAGCCGTGTGCTGTATATTATTGAAGCGGCACTTGAATATTTTATATCGATCTTGTTTGCCGATTCTTATCTTGCGAAGATAACAACGGCAATAGGAATGAGCGATAGCCTTATAGGCGTGCTCAGCGCGTTCGTTTCGCTCGGATGCGGAATGCAGATAATAGCAATTTTTCTGACAGGGCGCGACTCTGTAAAGCGTCTGGTATGTGCGGGAACGATAGTCACCAATATTTCATTTATGCTCGTATATATGACACCGTTTTTCCCGGTCGAAAATGGAACGAGAAGTATGATCCTTCTTGTGATACTTCTCCTCGCACACCTTGTAAAAAACATAGTTCACTCGCCGAAGATGAACTGGTTTATGTCTCTTGTAGATGACGCAAAGCGCGGTGTATTCACGGCTAATAAAGAGATAATATCGTTGATAGGCGGAATGGTATTCACTCTCGGTATGGGCGCGCTCATAGATATGTTCGAGCTTGCGGGAAATCTTAACGGTGCGTTTATAGCGTGCGCGATAACAGTTTTCGTGCTCAGCGTTCTTCATATGCTCACTCTGATCTTCTCAAAGGAAAAGAAGGCTTCGGAGAAAAAGACAGAAGAAAACGAAAAGGGCAAAAAGCTTCCGCTCAAGGAGCTTTTCAGCAATAAAAACCTGCTGAAGGTAATAATTTTCTCGATACTCTGGCATATAGCACACTACGCAACGACACCCTTCTACGGTGCGTATAAAAATAACGTTCTCGGCTTCAGTATGCTGTTTAACTCGGTTCTCTCGATAGCGTACAGTATAATAAGAGCACTATGCTCAAGACCGCTCGGACGATTTGCCGACAAAAAATCCTTCGCAACGATGCTTATAATATGCTTCGCCATTATTTCGTTGGCGTTCGGTATAAACGTCTTTACCGTTCCCGAAAACGGATTCTTTATGTTTACACTCTACTACGTGCTTTTTGCTGTAGCAATGGCGGGAATAAACAGTGGCACGGTAAATCTCGTTTACGATTACGTACCGCATAATCAGAGAGTCGCGGCACTCGCGCTTCAAAACTCGATAGCGGGTATAATAGGCTTCCTTACGACTACGGTAGTCAGCCTTCTTGTCGACCATATTCAGGCAAACGGCAATACCTTCCTCGGAATGAAGGTGTATGCACCGCAGGTCGTGTCCGCTATAGGATTTGCAGTAGCGATAATTACAGAGCTTTACCTCATATTCGTTATACGCAAGATAAAAAGGGTAAAGGAATAATTTTCCGGCAAAGCAGCTATATTATATTTAAGGGAGTGATAAAGTGAAGGCAAGGCAAAGAGTAATATACATAATTCTTACGGTTTCTCTGTGCGCGCTTGCGATGGGAATCGTTGACGCGATAGTAAAGCCGCCCTATTTCATAAAATCGCTCATAAAAATAGCACTTTTTATGGTAGTGCCTCTGCTTTATTTCGCACTTAATAGGGGAGAATTCAAAAGCTTCAAAAGGCTCTTCATACCCGAAAAAAAGATGCTTTTCAGAGCTGCTCTCCTCGGTGTCGGCGTGTTTTCGGTCATTATCGTTACATATCTTGTGTGTAGAAATATATACGATTTCTCGACGGTAGCCGAAAAGCTGACCTCCGATTCGGGAGTAAACGCAGATAATTTTATCTACGTGTCGATCTATATATCCTTTGTAAATTCACTTCTCGAGGAATTTTTCTTCAGAGGATTTGCTTTTATAACCCTTAAAAGAGAGAGCTCACGGCTGCTTGCCTATATATTCAGCTCGTCTCTCTTTACACTTTACCATATAGGAATGACATCGGGATGGTTTAATCCTTTGCTTCTCGTTCTTATGCTCGTGGGACTCTTTATAGGCGGATGTATTTTTAACTATCTGAACGAAAAAAGCGAAAATATCTATATGTCATGGCTCGTGCATATGTGCGCAAATTTCGCCATAAACCTCATAGGAATGTTTCTGCTGAATAATATGTGAAATAAAAAACGGTAATTATGATCACTAAGTCATAATTACCGTTTTTTTTGTAAATATTTTTACTTTTTCTCTTCGTCAGCGAATCTGTTGTCGGGAGGACGGTTTTCGATCACCTTTCCGAAGAAAAGACGGTGATATCTTCCGTATGCCGAATAAAGATTCGGATTTTCGGGGGAATAATAGGAGATGGACGGCTTATCGTACAGATGGATCGGTATATCGAGCTCGGTCACGCGGAAAATATGCTTCGTTTTTGCCGCACGGATGTTTTCAAATTTAAGCTCCTTGAAGGTATCGACGTTTTTGCCTCTGACCCAGAATAGACATTCAGCATCCTCTTCGTTTGGGCGGTATATAAAGTTTCTTATCTCTGCATTGTCAAACTCGACGTTTGCCGCAAATTCTATACCGATCTGATTCTTTCCGTAGGTAACGACGTTTTCTATGACAAGGTCCTGCACAGGCTCTGCAATAAGAAATGCCTTTTGAGCGCAGGTTGAAAAGTTTCTGATTACGATATTCTGCATTTCACCCATCTTTCGAGGTGAAATCTTGGCAAACGGATAAGTGTCACCGATAAATATTCCGACACCCGAAAGAGTGAGTCCGGTGTCCTTTATGTCTGTCATCGTTATGTTGTACTCTTTGGCGCCGTCAGAGTTGAGAAGACGGATTATAGCGCATCCGTGAGTGGAGGACATTATATTTCTTATCGTTATGTCGTGGATGTCGACGCTCTTGCCCTCGACAGAGGTTTCCTTTACCCATCCGCTTTCGGGAAGGGCAGTAAGAGCGATAGTGTCGTCTCCGGTCGAGCCCGTGATGTTTTCGATCGTTATGTATTCACAGCCGACGCGAAGGTCAATGCCGTCCTGATTTTCAACCGTGCCGTATAATTTGAAATCGCAGTCGCATATTTTTCCGAATCTGCAGAAGGTAAACGCGAATGCCCACCAGCGGGAATTTATTACGTTAAGACCTTTGACCTCGAAATTGCGCACGTTGTGGAAGTATATAAGCAAATTTACCGTCATGGGCGGATGCTTGCCCGGCTCGTCGCGGTGAAGCTGCTCGCAAAGACCGTTTCCGCTTCCTCCGTCAAGGGTAGCAGATCCGATACCTATTATGTGTATATCGTGGTCCTCACCCGCAAGAGTTCTCGCAATTTCAGTCTCGCAGTTTTTGTTGCGGAAGATGTTTTCAAAAACACCGTCGGCAAGACATATATGCGCGTTGTCGATTATTACGGTCATACCCGAGGGTATGCGGATAGTCTTTTCTATTATCCAGATATTACTGCCCGTTCTTTCGTTTCTTCGGGGGATGATTATCTGATTTTCTCCCGTTTTTTCGGCGTGGTCGATAGCGTTTTGGATCGTTTCCGAGTCGGTACTGCCGAAAAATTCCTTGAGATTCGTGTTGATATACATATGGTTCATACCGTCCTTTTGGATTGTTGTGATGAGTATATCATATCTGACTTGAAAAAACAAGACTTTTAAATAATTTAGATAACTTTAATAAGACAATATTAAGTCACTGTAAATAAAATAAATTTAACTCAAAAGCACTTGAAATTTCATATAAATAAAGATATAATACCTAAAAATTAAGGTTTAATATCTTGAAAGGCGTAAATATAAAATGTCAGAAGAAAATAGTGTACTTAATATCGATTTTTCAGAGCTTTTCGATGCGGTAAGCGACTTGGATACCGACAGTATTGATTTTACCTCGTCAAACAGCGCGTTCCGCGGGCTGAATAAACAGCAACTTGAGTTTTTCGCTCAGTATAAAGAGCTGAGAATGATGTACGCGTGCGCGCTCAAAGAGATAAAGACAAAGTTTGAGGTGCTTGATACCGAATTCAGCGTCAGAAATGCACGAAATCCGATAGAATCGATATCGACAAGACTCAAAACAAACGCAAGTATAATAAAAAAGATGCATAAAAGAAATCTTTCAATGACACTTGCGGGAATGAGAGAAAATATTCACGATATTGCGGGCGTCAGGGTCATATGCTCGTATATCGACGATATCTATATGCTTGCACAGGCACTTAAGGCGCAAAGCGATATTACGCTTATATCCGAAAAGGATTATATAAAGGAGCCGAAGGAAACGGGATACAGAAGTCTTCACCTTGTAGTAAGCGTCCCTGTGTTTTTCGCAAGTCATAAGACAGATATGACGGTAGAGGTACAGATACGTACGATAGCGATGAATTTCTGGGCAAGCCTTGAG
>JAFXJH010000008.1 GCA_017532425.1 Clostridia bacterium
CTACGCTTACGCAATCTGTAGCACTGTCAAGGAATACGAAGAAATCGTGCTCCAAAAGATTCATCTGGAGTATTGCTTCCTCTACGGACATCGAAACGATCGTGAAATCCTTGCGGCGTACGTCGAAATCGCCCTCTTCCTGAACGTCTTCAATAACCTCTTCCTCGGCTCTGATTGCCGCTTTGATAAATGCGCTTTCGCGGAGCTGCTTTTCGAGCCTTGTTTTGTTGCGTCTTATCTGACGCTCAATTACAGATACTGCAGTATCTATTGCGTGCGTGAATGATTCTGCGGTTACCTCGCTTCTGAAAATTCTGCCGTGCTGTGAGATGGTCAATTCAAGTCTTTCATTATCGCGCTGCTTTGACAAGGTTACCGATGCGGCTGTTTCATCGTGGAAAAACTTGTCAAGCTTCGAAATTTTCTTCTCAATAAGCGCACGTGTTTTTTCATCAATTGATACCTGTCTTAAAAGTATGTTGGTTTTCATGGTTCTGACCACCTTTCTTAGTTCTTGCAAAGATCTTTATCTTTACGTTTATATTATACCATAAAAATGGACGAAATAAAAGGCTATTTTGTAAATTTTCTTCAACAAAATAGCCAAATTTTTGTAAATTAAATTGTAAAGTATGTGTATTCGCCTATCGTCTTCATAAGCTTTTCTTCTCTGCCGTGGCAGGTGAAGAGAAGGCTTTGCGCACCGCTGTTGCCTATGTCGCAAAGAAGCTTCAAGGAGTTCGTCATTCTGTCGTTGTCCATTCTCATAAAGCTTTCATCGAAAATAAACGGGGGAACGGACTTGCGGAAGAGAACGTCGATGAGTGCGATTCTAAGGCTTATATAAGCAATATCGGACGTTCCCGCGCTGAGAGAGGAAACGTTGTGCGTCATCGAGCTGTCGCGGAACGTCATATCGAAGTCGGCGCCTACACCGAGCGACTGATATTTTCCTGCGGAAAGCTTGTTCATAATGGCACTTGCTTCCTTTGCTATCTTGGGAGCAAGACCCTCGCGCAGCTTGCCGGACGCCTCCGTCATTGCCTCGTGTGCAAGAAGATATGCGTTGTATTTGTTTGTGAGCTTTTCGAGCTCGCTGAGCGCGGCTGTTCTTATCTCGGCAATTTCCGTAGGTCTTACAGTTACTGCAGACAGTGCGGCAAGCTCTTTTTCGATCTCGTGGATCTTTTCGGTCTGCGATTTTATCGAGCCCATAACGAAGTCGAAATCTCTGCGTCTAGACTGATAGTCAAACGCCTCCATCGCTTCCTCGTCATACTCGCGCAGACAAGCGTGCTTTATGTAGCTTTCCTCGTGTGAGCCGAGGTCCTTTTCGATTTCTGCAATTCTTGCGTCGCTCGCGTTCTTGATTACGTTTATCTTGTCAAGCTCCGCCTTTTTCTCGCGGCAGATCTTTATTGCCTCCTCAAGAGAGAGGGTGGTGTTCTTTTCGATCGTGAATTTCGACGCTTCAAGCTCCGTCAAAATTTCGCTGTTAATAAGGTCAAGCTTGTCCGATGCTGATGCGTACGCACCTTCTGCTGCGTCCTTTTCATCGATTATGTACGTCATAACAGCTTCGTCGTTTGAAGCGGCTCTCACCAGCTCGTCAAGCTCCGCATACGAGGAGCATCCGAACGTTCCGCAGATCTTTCTGAGCTCTGCGGCGGGCTTTGATATGAGCACAGAAACCGCGATAAAGGCTGCCAGCGAGAGCAAGCAGAAAATACCGGGTATCGCCATATATCCGCTGTTTTCCATAACGCCTACAATATTGAGTATTGCCATTATCAAAAGCGCAACTACGAAAATACCTCCGCAGGCAAGCGCAGCTTTTCTGATGATGGAAAGACCGCGAACCTTTTCGTGGATAGTCTCCGCACCGGCGATGAGGTTATCTCTTTCCTTGCTTTTTTTGCCGAATCTTTCAAAGACCTCGATCTTTTCGCTCATATCAAAGACTCTTTTTTTCGCGTTTTCGAAACGCAGAGCGCTTTCCTCAAGGCGTACCGCTGCCATTTCAAGCGAGCGCTTCATTCCCTCGAGCTTTTCGATGTATTCGTCGGAATATACGGGTGCGTTTCCGAAATCCTCCGCGAAACGGATATTGTCTATTTTTTCTTTTATTTCCTTCGACTTTCTGAGC
>JAFXJH010000116.1 GCA_017532425.1 Clostridia bacterium
CAGTCTCCTTCCGACACGCTCCGCAGCGAACCCCCAAAGCTCATGTCATTCGCTTCGGGGAACCCCTGCCGCGTGCCACCTTCCTCTCGGAGGAAGGCTTTTTGTTAGTTCCATTATACCACAAATCGGCAGAGAAAACAATATCTCTGCCGAAAATTATGTGTGTCCGTAGGGGCGATTCATGAATCGCCCGTTTTTGTTTTGCGTATTTCAGCGGGCGATTCGTGAATCGCCCCTACAAAATACAAACATCCTTATGAGAAGGAGCCTAAATCTGCCGTTTTTATTTTGTAATACACTATCACACGCGTAAAAATCATCTCGTCTTACCCATCTGATACTGCTTGGGAGTCACGCCTATCGTCTTCTTGAAAAGCTGTATAAAATAAGAATCGGTCTCAAATCCGCAGAGATGGCTGACGCGGTTTATCGGAATGCCCGTTTTTATCATATTGCACGCGTTCGAAATGCGCAGAGTGTTGAGATATTTCAGATAGGTTATGCCCGTTTTGGATTTAAACATATCACAAAAATAATTTTTCGTATATCCGAATCTGCCCGAGACCTCATCAAGCGAAAGAGGGCGATGGTAATTCTGTTCTGTCCACGTTATTATCTCGTTTATCACGTTTTCCGAGACCTCTTCGCTTTCGGAAAGCTTTGACTTCTCCTTTTGCGGCGTGCCGCACGCGAGGAGATATAATATCGATATTATCGACGAAAGCGCGGAGGCTACGCTGTCGCTTTCCTCAAGCGTTTTTACAAAAGGATAAAAATCATCGTAATTTTCGTGCTTTACCTCAAGCGAGGCAAGTGAGGCATCGTATTCGGAAAGCAGTCTTTGTGTGTTTAAAAATTCGCTCAGCATCTCGGGCTGAAGCTTGACGACGAGAATTTTTCCGTCGCTTGGAAGATATTCAAAGGAGTGCACGGTCTGCGGCGCAACGTAAAATACCTTTTTGCCCGAAATGTCGAATTTCCGTCCGCCGATATAGGCACTTCCGCGCGCGTTTTCGTAAAGAAGTATCTCGACCGTTTCGGCATAATGGGGTGTGGATACGGTCAGAACAGAGTATTGCTGCTTTACCACCGTCCACGGACGCGATCTTTTGAATTCCTTGTGCTCGACAAAGGCTGTAAACAGTTGCTTCATATCTTTTCTCCGTGATATCTTTCAGATATTTAAATAATATCACACAAATCCGAATATTGCAATACTTTTTCCGAAAATAGACGCTTGAATGACCTTTAATACCGTAATATAATAATCTTACAAGGGCAAATGTGCCCGATAAAAATCTTACCGATATGAAACGGAGAAAAATTATGGAAAAGCTTAAGGTTGGTATTATAGGCTGCGGCGGTATCGCAAACGGAAAGCATATGCCGTCAATAAAGAAGGTTCAAAATCTTGAAATGGTAGCATTCTGCGATATTATCCGCGAAAGAGCAGAGAAGGCGGCACGTGAATACGGCACACCGGACGCAAAGGTCTATACCGATTATAAAGAAATGCTCAAGGACGAAAGCATAAATAACGTGCGAGTTCTTACGCCGAACAGACTTCACGCGCAGATAAGTATTGACGCTATGAGAGCGGGCAAGCACGTTCTTTGCGAAAAGCCGATGGCGGCTACCTACGAGGATGCAAAGCGTATGCTTGAAGCACAGAAGGAAACGGGAATGCTTCTCACCATCGGATATCAGCATAAGTTTGACGCCGACGTAATGTACGCAAAGGATGAAGCAGATAAAAATTCCTTTGGAGAAATATATTTCGCTAAAGGCAACGTTATAAGACGCCGCGGTGTTCCCACGTGGGGCGTATTCACAAGCAAAGAGGACCAGGGCGGCGGATCGCTTATAGATATCGGTACGCACGTTCTCGACATCGTTCTCTATCTTATGGACAACTACAAGCCGAAATACGTTGTCGGAACGACTTATGATAAGCTTAAAGGGCAGAAGGACAGCGCAAATCCCTTCGGACCTTGGGATCCCGACAATTACGACGTAGAGGAAGCTGCTTTCGGCTACGTTGTTATGGAAAACGGAGCTACAATCATTCTCGAAACGAGCTGGGCGCTCAATACCACCGACGTTTGCGGCGTAAGATATATGGTATGCGGAACGGAGGCAGGTGCAGATAACTATAACGGCAAATTCAAGATAAACGGAGTAAACAACAACAGACAGTATATCCATACTCCCGATCTTGCACCCGCAGGAGTGGCTTTCTACGATTCAAAGGATACCTCTCCCACCGTGCTTGAGCAGATAGTATTCACAAACGCCATTTTAGGAAAAGGCGAACTCGTAACGAAACCCGAGTGCGCGGCTGTGGTCACACAGATACTCGAAGGAATATATATTTCCGCCGAAACGGGCAAGCCTTATTATTTCGAAAACTGATCGGAGGCAGAGAAAATGTTCAGAATTGCTCTTCTCAGCCGTTGGCACGTTCATTCTCACAAAAATGATCAGAGATACGTTAAGGAATTTCTTTCACAGCCCGACTGCAAGGTGGTTTGCGTTTGGGACAAGGATCCCGAGATCGCAAGAGAATGGGGCGAGGAATACGGCGTACAGTGGTATACCGATCTTGAAAGTCTGCTTTCGCGCGATGACGTTGACGGAGTGCTCGTCACCTCAATGGCATCCGAGCACAAAGAAATATTTATCGCGGCAGCAGAGCACAAAAAGCATATTTTCACCGAAAAGGTGCTTTCATTCACGCTTGATGACGCTTACGCAATAAAAGAAGCTATCGACAGAAACGGAATAAAATTCTGTATTTCATTCAACCGACTTGCAATAAAGCAGCTTGCCTATGCCAAAAAGCTCGTTGATGAAAAAACGCTCGGCGAGCCCGTCTATTTCCGCTGTATGTGCGGTCATAATCAGGGACTTCTCGATACTCTGCCGCAGTATTGGTACGATCCCGAAATATGCGGCGGCGGTGCTATGATCGACCTCGGATTCAATTCTGCTTATCTCGCACGTTATATAATGGGTGATATAGAATCGGTAAGCTCATCATTCTCCTACTCGGTACTAAATAAGAAGGTTGAAGACAACGCATCGTGCAACGTTAAATTCAAAAGCGGCGCGCTCGGACTTATCGAGGCGACCTTCACGTCCCCTTTGCTCAGTGTATTTGAACTGACTCTTTACGGAACGAAGGGAGCATACTACGCGCGCTTTGGCGGAGCTGATGTGTCCGAAATACGCTTGCCCGGACAGCCGAACAAGACGCTTCCGCTGACAGAGCTTCCCGCAACGATAAAATCTCCCGTTCTGACGTGGATAGATGCCTGCACCAAGGGAGCGTCCGATGCGGATTACGGAATAGATGCGGCAATAGATCTTGTAAAATTTATGGTCGCGGCTTATGAATCTGACAAGCAGAACGGCAAGCGCATTGAGCTGTGATTTTTGTCAGAAAACCTTTTGCAAAGGAAACTTTTTGAAAAAAGTTTCCTCTGCACTCTTTCAAAAACTTTACTAAAAGGGAAGAAGAAACTTGTTTTAATAAAGTTTTTGAAGATCAAAGAAACTTTTTGAAAAAAGTTTCCTCTGCACTCTTTCAAAAACTTTACTGAAAGGGAAGAAGAAACTTATTTTAGCAAAGTTTTTGGGATTCTTAGCCGTTTTTACATAAAAGTTTTCAGGAAGGTTCTTAACTTAAAATAAAATGCGAGAAACACTTGTAACAGATATAAGAAAATCATCTTTTCACGACGGACCCGGTGTGCGCACGGTCGTCTTTTTCAAGGGATGTCCGCTGAGGTGCACGTGGTGTCATAATCCCGAATGTCTGTCGTTTGAAAAAGAAATTATGAAATATCCCGAAAAATGTATAGGATGCGGTAAATGCGCAGATGGATGCTACCTCGGAGCAAGGGTAGAATGCGGAAAAAATATGACGGCAGACGAAATTTTTGCCGAAATCATATCGGATAAAGAATACTTCGGAAGAAACGGAGGAGTTACCTTTACCGGCGGAGAACCGCTTGCGCATTCCGAAATGCTCGGAAGACTTCTCGATAAATGCCGCGAAAATCGGATAAACTGTGCGGTAGAGACCTCACTTTTTATATGGAACGAGGAAATACTGAAAAAATGCGACCTCGTGATGGCTGATCTTAAAATATGGGACTCGGCTCTGCATGAAAAATACACGGGTGTGCCGAATGAAATTATAAAAGAAAATTTTGTGAAATTAAATACTCTCGGCATCCCGATAATTGCACGCACTCCGATAATCCCCGAAATAGAACAGGGAACAGATAAAATATCGGACTTTCTTAAAGGACTAAAAAACGTGATATCATACGAGCTTTTGCCATATCATCCGCTCGGAAAAGCAAAATACGATGCGCTCGGAAAGGATTTTACAGAGTTTTCTGTTCCGAGCAAAGAACTTATGAAAGGACTTTCTGAAAAATATGCTTACGTACAAGGAAAGACTTGAATCGATACGCAAAACAAAAATAGAGCATACACTTGCAAAAAGAAAGCAGAACGGATTTACAGACCTTGACGATTTCGGTACCGTGCCGATATCCGAGGGTTATAAGGTCACGCCGTGGTATAACAGCGAAAACGGAAGCTTCTACGGTCTTGACGGTATGAGCGAGAATTTTTGTCGGGTCATAGGTGCGCACGAGCCGTACGTTGACCGTATGGAAATGCTGTGCGGCAGATGGAGAGATATGCTTGTCAATTACCGCGGCGATCTGCATTATATGCCCGATTGGCTGAAAAACAATCTAAAAAATCTCGA
Organism: Clostridia bacterium; assembly: GCA_017532425.1. GTDB lineage: Bacteria > Bacillota > Clostridia > Oscillospirales > CAG-272 > SIG672. The sequence continues at coordinate 4,787 of JAFXJH010000116.1, forward strand.
ATTTATTCAGAAGGGTGCGACAAATCAGTGGAGCAAGCGCTGGGATGAACAGCGTTTTCCCTACGACCACCTCAAAGCCGATCAGAAAAAATACAATATCACAAGCGGAATAGACGCGGACGCTCATTTTGCCTGCGACTACCGTATCGGATTCGAGCTCGGCTTCGGCGGACTTCTTGAAAAAATAAGAAAATACCGCGAAATAAATCCGGATAAAAAGGATTTTTACGATGCGGAAGAAAAATGTCTTCTCGCCATAGTGGATTTTGTCAGAAGACATATCGAGCGCATAAAAGAGATGATAGAGGTCGAAGAGCTTCCAGAAATAAAGGAAAACCTTGAGGAAATGCTTCGTGTAAACGAAAATATTATGCTCGGAAAGCCGAAGACCTTCCACGAGGTATGTCAGTGGGCGGCTTATTTCAACTGCGCATCGCGTATCTATACGCGCGACGGAGCGGGATTTCAGCTTGACACTCTGCTTTATCCGTACTATATTGCAGACGTCGAAAAGGGCATTCTCGACGATGAAAAAGCCAAATTCCTGATAGCCAATCTGCTTCTCATCGATCCTCATTACTATCAGATATCGGGCGTTGACGAAAATGACAACGATATGACGAACCATCTGTCATATCTGATTCTCGATGCCGCCGACAGTATAAATATTTCGTGCAATCTTACGGTAAGAGTTCATCCGAACTGCGACCGCAAGTTTCTTGAAAAAGCGGTATACTATCTTATGAAAAATAAAAACGGTTGGCCGAGATTTGCAAACGACGAGGCTCTTGCCGCAGGATATATGAAAAACGGTCTTGACAAAAAGACTGCAAGAGAGAGAATTGCCGTCGGATGCAACTGGATGTGCGTGCCCGGACGGGAATTTCCGATGAACGATACTGTAAAAATAAATATCGCGAAGGTTTTCGAGGTCGCGCTTGCTGAAATGAAGAACGAAAAAGAGAAGAGCACAGGTCGTCTTTTCGAGCTTTATGCAAAGCATCTTAAAAAAGCGATCGACGTTGTCGCCGAGGGTGTAAATCTGCATATCGATCACATCGGCGAGGTCACTCCCGAGCTGATAATGAATCTTATGATGAAAAACACGATAGAACGCGGCGAGGATATTTCAAAATGTGCGGAGATCTACACGGTAGGCGTAGACGGAGCGGGACTTGCTGTTGTTGCCGATTCCTTCGGTGCGCTTTCCACCCGCGTGGAAAATGAAAAGGTGCTGACCTGGGATGAAGTATACGAGGCTTTGGAAAACGATTTTGCCGATCCGAGAGTGCTTGCGATTATGAAAAGCGTTCCGAAATATTGCTCGGGAGGCAGTATTTCTGACGCTTGGGCGAGAAAGATTACGGATAATTTCGTGTCAAGTGTAAAAGGCAAAAAAATGCCGGGCAAGCGCTGTCTTGTTCCCGGATGGTTCTCGTGGGCGCGCAGTATCGAGTACGGAAAAACGGTAGGCGCAACTCCGAACGGACGAAAAGCGGGTGCGCCTCTTACGCACGGAGCCAATCCCGAGCCCGGATTCCGTGCCGATTCTGCCGTTAGCGCGCAGTCAAGCGGTATAGCGTCCGTTCAGTGCGGATACGGCAACACCGTTCCTCTTCAGATCGAATTCGATCCCAAGGTCACTATAGAGAACGGCGGCGTGGAGCGTGTGCTCGATCTCATTCTCGGACATTTTGCGCTCGGCGGAACGCTTATCAACATAAACGTAATTGACAAAGAAAAGTTTATGAAGGCAAAGGAAAATCCAGATCTTTACCCCGATCTCGTCGTCCGTGTCACGGGATTTACCGCGTATTTCGCCTCGCTCTCACCCGCCTTCCGCGAGCTTGTCGCCGCAAGATTTATCGACGGTATTTAGGAGAACGTTTTCGTCAGAAAACCTTTTTGAAAAAAGGTTTTCCGACACCTTTCCAAAAACTTTTCTGGAAAGAAAAGAAGAAACTTATTTTAGAAAAGTTTCTTTGCGGGTTCTTAGGGCGGAGCCCTGAGTCGCGCGCTCGTCCATGCGCGAAGGTTACGTTTTTTCGTCAGAAAACCTTTTTGAAAAAAGGTTTTCCGACACCTTTCCAAAAACTTTTCTGAAAAGAAAAGAAGAAACTTATTTTAGAAAAGTTTTTGACACCTTTCGTATTATTTCAAAAATTCCGTTTATACTAACGTTGGAAATTTAAATTTCGAAAGGAAAGGTTAAAATGACAGAAGAAGCAAAAATACTTGAAAATATCAGACAAAACGTTGAAATGGGAATAGACGGGATAAATACCGTTCGTAAGAAGGTCAAGGATGAGCAGTTTCTTGCGCTTCTTGATGCGCAGAGAAGCGAGTACAGAAATATACTCTCGGAGGCGGGCAACCGTCTGCACAGTATAGATGCACCGGTAGAAGCATCGAACGATGCGTCTAAAATGTACGCTAAAATGTTCACAGCGGCGAAGACTCTTGTCTATACCTCAGACTCGGAAATCGCAGAGGATATGATAAAGGGCACGTCTATGGGAATAACCAAACTAACAAGACATTTGAACGACGCGTGCGATATTCCGTCCTCTACACGCGATTTTGCGGAGAAACTTGTAAAAACTGAGGAAAAAAACATCGAAGATCTTAAGAAATTTCTTTGATTTTGCCGTATCTAAAAGAGTGAAAATTTGTTGACAATATCGGCTTTATGTGTTATACTGTAGAAGGTACGTTTCGTACTGTAAATTACTGTGTTTTTGTGACTGACGGATGAGCGGATTTACCGCATGGGAGCAAAAATCAACATGTTATGCCGACCGTCTGGGCAGTTCTGATCTTACCTTGGATAGAACTGCCTTTTTGCTTTTTTATCCGAATGAAGATACGGTCTTATAAAAAACAAGGAGAATTTGATTATGAAAAAAGTTGCAATAATTATGGGAAGCGACAGCGATCTTCCGAAGGTTGAGGGGGCAATAACAACTCTGGAGAAATATGGAATTCCTTTTGAAGTACATATATTTTCCGCACACAGAACACCCGAGGAGGCAAGAGCTTTTGCACTTTCGGCAAAGGATAACGGATTCGGTGCAATAATTGCGGCTGCCGGAAAGGCGGCTCACCTTGCGGGCGCTATTGCCGCAAATACCATTCTTCCGGTTATCGGTATTCCGATAAAGGCTTCGGCTCTTGAGGGAATTGACGCGCTTCTTTCTACGGTTCAGATGCCTGCGGGTATCCCCGTTGCTACCGTTGCTATCGATGGTTCTGCCAACGCAGCTATACTTGCAGCGCAGATAATCGCCGTGTCTGACGAAGCTCTTGCGGAGCGCCTTGCGTCTGCACGTGCGCAGGCTTCTGCCGCTGTTCTTGAAAAGGATGCGGAAATTTCTGCAAAGTACAACAAAAATTAAGCTTTTGAGGTCGGCATCCGAGAAAACGTACGTTTTTTCGGGGGCTGACCGCTTCGCGTTTTAAAAATCCTCTTTAAATTTTGATTTTAATTTGATTTACCCCGGAAAGGAAATACATATGGGTGGTTTTTTCGGTGCTGTTTCGAAGAGAGACTGCGTGCTTGATGTGTTTTTTGGCACAGACTATCATTCACATCTCGGAACTGTCAGCGGCGGTATGGTTGCTTTTAATGAGACTGACGGTTTTCAAAGATCAATACACAATATTCAGAATACTCCGTTCAGAACAAAATTTGACGCGGAGCTTCGCGAGCTTAAGGGAAATGCCTGCATCGGCTGTATAAGCGATACGAGCCCACAGCCTCTTCTTATGCGCTCAAGGCTCGGAACGTACGCGGTCATAATGGTCGGAGCAATAAAAAACGCAAGTGAGCTCGTTGATGAGCTTATAAATGACGGTAATAATTATCTGTCGGCAATGGGTGGCGGAAAGATAAACGTTACAGAGCTTTTCGGCGCACTTATGAATCACGGTAAGGACTTTGTCGAAGGTATAAAATATGCACAAGGCAAAATACAAGGCTCGGCATCTCTGCTTATACTTACAGAGCGCGGGACGATAATTGCGGCGAGAGATACGCTCGGAAGAACTCCGGTAATACTCGGAAAGGGCGAGGACGGATACTGCATTTCCTTTGAATCGTTTGCTGCAGACAAGCTGGGATACGAGTATTACAGAGAGCTTGGACCGGGCGAGATCGTTGAGATGTCGTCCGACGGCGAAAAGGTGCTCAGCGTACCCGGTAAAAAGAAGAAGATATGCGCGTTCCTTTGGTCATATTACGGATACCCCAACTCCTCATACGAGGGTGTGAACGTTGAGTGTATGCGTAACAGAAACGGTCAGATAATGGCGAAAAGAGACACGTCTACCGCTCTCGGAGCGGGTGTAGACCACGTTTGCGGCGTTCCGGATTCGGGTATCGCTCACGCGGTCGGATATTCTAATGAGAGCCACATCCCGTATGCACGCCCGATCATAAAATATACACCGACTTGGCCGAGAAGCTTTACGCCGACCGACCAAAAGGTGAGAAATCAGATAGCAAAAATGAAGCTCGTTCCCGTACACGATCTTATCAGAGGCAAAAAGCTCCTTTTTGTTGACGACAGTATCGTGCGCGGAACTCAGATGAGCGAAACCGCAGAATTCCTCTATGAGCACGGCGCGAAAGAAGTACATATACGCTCGGCTTGTCCGCCCGTTATGTACGGATGCAAATATCTTAACTTCTCGCGCAGTACGTCCGATTTCGACCTTATAGCACGCAGAGTTATACGCGAGCTTGAGGGAGAGGAGGGCGAAAAATACATCGAAGAATACAGCAGTCCCGATACTGAGCGCGGTAAAAAACTCCGCGAGGTCATATGCGAAAAGCTTGGATTTGATTCGGTTGAGTTTCAGTCTATCGAGGGTCTTATAGAGGCTATCGGGCTTCCCGCAGATGAGATTTGTACATACTGCTGGGACGGAAAAGAATAAAAACCGACGGCAGTGCCGTCGGTTGGCAGTTTCGCTTGCACACAGCAGTGTGCATTTTGCTGACGCAAAACCGCAAACTGCGCCCTTCGGATGAAGTTTGAATTCTTTATAGGAACATTTTGCTTGCGCAAAATGAAAAAAACGATGCTTCGCATCGGTTGGCAGTTTTGCTGTCGGACGGCAGTCCGACTTTTCGCTTCGCGAAAACCGCAAACTGCGCCCTTCGGATGAAGTAAAACATCAATTTCAGTAAAGTTTTTGGAGTTTCAAGAACCTTTTTTTAAAAAGGTTCTTGACGGGTCCAGGGCAGAGCCCCGGAGAAAGGAAATAAATATGGAAAATTCAAGATCTGAGAGCTATGCAGCAGCAGGAGTAGATATTACTGCGGGATATAAAGCTGTTGAGCTTATGAAAAAGCACATTGCACGTACAAAGAACGAGGGATGTCTTGACGACGTCGGAGGATTCGGCGGATGCTTCGGACTTCCTGTAGCAGGAATGGAAGAGCCCGTACTTGTTTCGGGTACTGACGGCTGCGGAACAAAGGTAAAGATGGCGATACTTATGGACAAGCACGATACTATCGGTATAGACGCGGTTGCTATGTGCGTAAACGATATTATTTGCTGCGGAGCAAAGCCTCTCTTCTTCCTTGACTACATCGCTTGCGGAAAGAATATTCCCGAGAAGGTAGCATCGATTGTAAGCGGCGTGGCAGAAGGCTGTGTTCAGTCGGGTGCGGCTCTTATAGGCGGAGAAACAGCAGAGCATCCCGGTATGATGCCTGTCGAGGACTATGACCTTGCAGGATTTGCTGTCGGTATCGTAGATAAGAAAAATATTCTCGATAATACAAGAATGGCAGAGGGCGATATCGTTATCGCACTTGCATCGAGCGGCGTTCATTCAAACGGATTCTCGCTCTGCCGTAAGGTTTTCGATATAGACAATAACCCCGATAGCCTGTATACTCCCTGCGATACGCTTGGCGGCAAGTCGATTGCAGAAACTCTCCTTACACCTACGAGAATCTACGTTAAGAGCATTCTCGCACTTCTCGAAAAGGTGGACGTAAAGGGTATAAGCCATATCACAGGCGGTGGATTCTACGAAAATATTCCGAGATCTATTCCCGACGGACTTTGCGCGAAGATAGATAAGAGCGCGGTTAAGGTGCTTCCTATATTCGATCTCATCGCAAAGACGGGTAACGTTCCCGAAAGAGATATGTTCAACACATATAATATGGGTGTCGGAATGAGCGTTGTCGTTCCCGCATCCGAGGTTGATACAGCTCTTGAAATTCTCAGAGCAAACGGCGAGGACGCTTATGTTATCGGCTCTATCGTTAATGGCGACGAGAAGATAGACCTCGCATAACATTTGTTTAAAAGTTTTTGAAGAGGGCAAAAACAAATTGTAGGCAATTTGTTTAGTAAAACCTTTTTTCAAAAGTTTTTCCGAATAAAACGCCTAAGTTGGTGATGAGATAATCAGCGGAGATGAAGGCGTAGTTCTTACACAAAACAGTTTTAAGTAAAGTTTTTGGGGCAAGGTTAAAACAAATTGCAAGCAATTTGTTTAGAAACCCTTTTTTCAAAAAGGGTTTATGCAAAAAAAGTTTTTGAAAGGGTTCGGGAAAAGCTTTTTTCCAAAAAGTTTTCCCGAGATAATAAAAATGACTAAAATTGCAGTTTTGGTTTCGGGCGGCGGAACGAATTTGCAGGCTCTTATTGACGCCGAAAAGCGCGGAGAGCTCGGAAACGGTAAAATAACACTCGTTATCGCATCAAAGCCCGACGTTTATGCGCTTGAAAGGGCAAAAAATAACGGAATTGAGGGAAGAGTGCTTGCCCGTAAGGAATATGCAAGTATCGCCGATTATTCAAGGGCACTTGCCGATGAGATGACGGCGGCAGGTATTGACCTCGTAGTTCTCGCAGGATTTCTCACGATAATAGACGAGCAGGTATATGAGGCATTCCCGAACAGAATAATCAACGTTCACCCCGCACTTATTCCGTCATTCTGCGGAAAGGGATACTACGGACTTCACGTGCACGAGGCGGCACTTGAAAAGGGCGTAAGGGTTTCGGGCGCGACAGTTCATATCGTTACACCCGAATGTGATGCGGGTCCGATAATTCTTCAGAAAGCGGTCGAGGTTAAGCAGGACGATACCCCAGAAACACTCCAAAAGAGAATTATGGAGGAAGCTGAATGGAAGATACTTCCAGAGGCGGTAAAGCTGTTCTGCGAGGGAAAGATCGTAGTGGAAAACGGCAGGGCATATATTAAAAAAGATAAAAATTTGTCTGTCTGCGGGATCGACTGCGACGCTTGCAAATTCCATTTGGACAAATCCTGCGCAGGTTGCCGCATAGTTGCACCCGAAGGTAAAACCGTATGGAACGGACGCTGCGATCTTTACGATTGCGCCGCTGAGAAAAAACTCAATCATTGCGGAAAATGTAGTAAATTCCCTTGCGATACTCTTAAAGAGTGGGCTTCAAGCGAAAATACAGAGCGTATTCAAAATTTAATTGATATAAACGAATAAAAATATTCAGGAGAAAACATATGAAGATTTCAACTATCAAAGACGAACTGAATTCTCTCGCATATCACGGCAGAGGAATCATCATCGGAAAGAGCGCAGACGGCAAGAAGGCAGTAACGGCTTACTTCATTATGGGAAGAAGCGAAAACAGCCGTAACCGTGTTTTCGTTGCTGAAGGCGACGCGATGAGAACAAAAGCATTTGACGAGTCCAAGATGATCGACCCGCATCTTATTATCTACTATCCCGTGAGAGTTCTCGGAAATAAAACAATCGTTACAAACGGCGACCAGACAGATACGATCTATCAGCTTATGGATAAGCAGATGACTTTCGAGCAGGCACTGCGTACAAGAGAATTTGAAGACGATAAGCCTAACTTCACACCTCGTATTTCGGGTATAATCCACCGCGAAAACGGAGATATAAACTATGCTATGTCGATACTCAAGAGCGCAGAAGGCGACGACAGCTCTTGCGAGCGCTTTACATACGCTTATTCAAATCCGATAGCGGGAAAAGCAAAGTTTATACATACATATAACGGCGACGGAAATCCGCTTCCTTCGTACGAGGGCGAGCCCAAGACTCTTGAGCTTCCCGATCTTGATATAGACGCGCTTACAGACCTTATCTGGACAAATCTTAACGAAGATAATAAGGTTTCGCTTTTCGTAAGATATATTGACATCGAAAGCGGAGAGAGCGATACAAGAATAGTAAATAAGAACGCTTAAAAAACAACTGATTCACAAAACAAATATTTGTTTAAAAGTTCTTGAAGGGAGTTTGAGGGAAACTTCTTTCAAGAAGTTTCCCTCAAGAAAAAAAGTTTCCCTCAAGAAAAGAAGTTTTCCTCAAAAAAGAAAGGAACAATAAAATGAAAGAATTTGAACTCAAATATGGCTGTAACCCCAACCAGAAGCCTGCAAAAATATTTATGCACGACGGAAGCGAGCTTCCTATCGAGATCCTCAGCGGAAGACCCGGATTTATCAACTTCCTTGACGCATTCAACTCCTGGCAGCTCGTAAAAGAGCTTAAAGAGGCTCTCGGACTTCCCGCAGTTACCTCCTTCAAGCACGTAAGCCCTACAAGCGCGGCTGTAGGAACTGTTCTTCCCGAAAAGCTCAAGAAGGCTTGCTTCGTTGACGATATTGAAGGTCTTGACGAGTCCCCGCTCGCTTGCGCTTATGCAAGAGCAAGAGGAACAGACCGTATGTGCTCCTTCGGCGACTGGGTTGCACTCTCCGACGTTTGCGACGTTACTACGGCAAAGCTTATCAAGCGCGAGGTTTCCGACGGAATAATCGCTCCCGGATACGAGCCCGAAGCACTTGAGATCCTCAAAACAAAGAGAAACGGAAATTATAACATAGTTAAAATAGACCCGAACTACGTTCCCGCACCTATCGAGCATAAGCAGGTTTACGGAATTACATTTGAGCAGGGAAGAAACAATTTTGAGATCAACGAGGCACTTCTTTCTAACCTCGTTACAGAAAATAAAGAGCTTCCCGACAGCGCAAAGCGCGACCTTATAATATCGCTTATCACACTTAAATATACACAGTCCAACTCGGTATGCTTCGCAGTTGACGGACAGGCTATCGGCGTAGGCGCAGGTCAGCAGTCGAGAGTTCACTGCACACGTCTTGCAGGCGGTAAGGCGGATACTTGGTTCCTCCGTCAGCACGATAAGGTGCTCGCACTTCCTTTTAAGGACACTCTCGGACGCCCCGACAGAGATAACGTTATAGACGGTTACATCAACCAGAACGAAGAGGATGTTTGCGCAGACGGAAACTGGCAGAAGTACTTCACATCTCAGCCCGAGCACTTCACAAAGGAAGAGCAGAGAGAATATCTCGACACAATAAGCGGAGTAGCACTCGGATCTGACGCATTCTTCCCGTTTGATGATAATATCGAACGCGCACATAAGAGCGGCGTTTCCTACATCGCAGAGCCGGGCGGCTCTATCCGTGACGATATAGTTATAAACTGCTGCAATAAATACGGTATAGCAATGGCATTCACAGGAATGAGACTTTTCCACCATTAATTACACACAGACTGTATTACGGAGGTATCTATCATGAGTATGGAACTTGCAATTTGGACGCAGTATTACCACGGTCTGACACCTGAGGATGCGGTAAAGGAGTTCATAAAGAACGGAATATATGCCGCAGAGCTTTCCGATGAGCACGGAAGAGATCTTCTTGAGCGCAGTGACGACGTTGTCGCTACGGGAAAAAAGTTCGGAGAGTTCGTTAGAGAAAATTCCTTCACTATGACGCAGGGCCATCTGTGGCTGAATATCAGACTTTGTGCAAATCCAAATGACGTTTACGATCTTTTCCGCTGGATAGATCTTTACGAGGCTATCGGTATTCGCAATATGGTGCTTCACTGCGACGGATCGTCTTACGGTGAGCTTGGATACGAGGCGTGCGCGGCACAAAATATCGAAAAGCTTAAGATAATTGCTGAATATATCAAGGATAAGGACGTTACAGTATGCCTTGAAAATCTCGGCAGCGTTGTTGACGGCATTGACAGAATACTATACCTTATAGACAGCGTAGGAAGCGACAAGCTCGGTATTTGCCTCGATACAGGACACCTCAATTTGCAGCAGGATAAGGATCAGCGCAGATTTATACTTATGGCGGGCAAGCGTCTGCGCGCGCTTCACATCGCGGATAACGAGGGTGAACGCGATCAGCATATGATGCCCTTCACACGCGGAAATATAGACTTTGTAAGCGTTGTACGTGCGCTGAAGGAGATCGGATACGAGGGACTTTTCAATCTCGAGATCCCGGGAGAAAACCGTATTCCGCTTGAGCTCCGTAACGAAAAGATAAAATACGTAAAGAGCTGCTACGATTATCTTATGCGCTGTGAATAATATTATTAAATACCATAAAATTTAGGAGAATACAGATGAAAATTATGGTTGTCGGCGGTGGCGGAAGAGAGCACGCCATTATAAAAAAGATAAAAGAAAACAAAAATGTTGAAAAAATATACGCGCTTCCCGGAAACGGCGGAATGGCAGACGATGCAGAGTGTGTAAACATCGGTGCGAAGGATATCGACGCTATCGTAAGCTTTGCACTTGAAAATAAGATCGATTTTGCAGTGGTCGCTCCCGACGATCCGCTCGTGCTCGGTGCTGTCGATGCACTGAATGAAAAAGGTATCCCCGCATTCGGACCGAAGGCGTCTGCGGCGGCGATCGAGGGAAGTAAGGTCTTTTCGAAGAATCTTATGAAGAAATACTCGATCCCGACAGCACAGTACGAGGTCTTCGAGGATGCCCGGAGCGCACTTGAGTATATCGAAAGCGTAAAGCTTCCGACGGTCATCAAGGCTGACGGTCTTGCGCTCGGCAAGGGCGTTATAATTGCTACTACAAGAGAAGAAGCAAAAAACGCTATCATCTCTATGATGGAGGATAAAGTCTTCGGAAACAGCGGAAGCCGTGTCGTAATCGAAGAATTCCTCACAGGTCCCGAGGTGTCCGTGCTTGCGTTTACGGACGGAAAAACTCTCGTGCCTATGGTGTCTTCGATGGACCATAAGCGCGCACACGATAACGACGAGGGTCTTAACACGGGCGGTATGGGAACGGTTGCCCCCAATCCCTGCTACACACCCGCGCACGCAGAACGCGCTATGAAGGAAATATTCATTCCCACAATGAACGCAATGAATGCCGAAGGCAGAACCTTTAAGGGTTGCCTCTACTTCGGACTTATGATCACACCCGACGGACCGAAGGTAATTGAGTACAACTGCCGCTTCGGCGATCCCGAAACGCAGGTAGTTCTTCCTCTTCTTGAAAGCGACCTGCTTGAAATTATGATGGCTGTCGCAGATGAAAGACTTGCGGATGTTGAAGTAAAATTCAGCGATAAGCATGCGTGCTGTGTAATTATGGCGTCCGAGGGCTATCCGACAAGCTATGAAAAGGGATTTGAGATAAGCGTTGACGATGATTTCGGTGCAGAGCTCTTTGTTGCGGGCGCAAAGCTTGAAAACGGCAAGCTTCTCACATCGGGCGGACGAGTTCTCGGTGTTACCGCAATCGGAGATACCCTTTATGATGCTATCCAAAAGTCATATGAAAACGTAGATAAAGTACATTTTGGAAACGCTTTCTTCCGTAAGGATATAGGTCTGAGAGCGCTTAAAGCAGAAAGATAAAATACAGAAAGGCTACTAAAAATAAATATGGTATTCAGAATATTTGTTGAAAAGAAAAAAGGACTTGCCGATGAAGCGAAGGCTTTGAAGTCTGATATAATCTCTCTTCTCAGAATAACCTCGCTTACAGGTCTTCGTATCGTAAACAGATACGATGTTGAGAATATCACTCCCGAAATTTTCGAGCGCTCCAAGACGACAGTCTTCTCCGAGCCTCAGCTTGACGATATTTCGGACACTCTTGCAGTAAGCGAGGGCGATACTGTTTTCGCGGTAGAATATCTCCCCGGACAGTTCGATCAGAGAGCAGACTCTGCGGCACAGTGCGTGCAGTTTATCTCTCGTGCGGCTCGTCCGACAGTACGCTCTGCAAAGGTTTACGTTCTTTCGGGCGAGCTTTCGGCAGACGAGATCGCGGCAATCAAAAAGTATCTTATAAACCCCGTAGAAAGCCGCGAGGCATCTCTTGAAGCTTACGAAACACTTGCTACCGAGTATGATATTCCAAGTAGCGTAAAGGTTCTTGACGGCTTCAGAGCACTTGACGAAAAAGGTCTTGCGGATTTCATAAACGACTATTCGCTTGCGATGGATATCGACGATATCCGCTTTTGCCGCGACTATTTCGTAACAGAGGACAGAGATCCTACCATCACAGAGATCAGAATGATAGATACCTATTGGTCTGACCATTGCCGTCATACTACCTTCGGTACTATAATAGATAAGGTTGAATTTGAGGATAAGGCACTTGCCGAGTCTTACGAAAGATATATGTCGGTAAGACGCGAGCTCGGCCGCACAAAGCCTGTTTGCCTTATGGATATCGGCACTATTGCGGCAAAATATCTCAAAAAGGCGGGCAAGCTCTCGAAACTCGACGAGTCCGAGGAAATAAACGCCTGCACGGTAAAAATAAAGGTAACGGTTGACGGAGAAGAGCAGGACTGGCTCCTTCTCTTCAAGAACGAAACACATAACCACCCCACAGAAATCGAGCCCTTCGGCGGCGCGGCTACCTGTATCGGAGGTGCTATACGTGACCCGCTTTCGGGAAGATCGTACGTTTATGCGGCAATGAGAGTAACGGGCGCGGGCGACCCCACGGTTCCCGTTAGCGAGACCCTTCAGGGTAAGCTTCCTCAGCGTAAGATAGTTACTACCGCGGCGGCAGGATATTCGTCTTACGGTAACCAGATCGGTCTTTGCACGGGTCAGGTTGATGAAATATATCACAGCGGTTATATCGCAAAGAGAATGGAGATCGGTGCTGTTGTCGGTGCGGCAAAGGCTGAAAACGTTCGCAGAGAACGCCCCGAGGACGGCGATATCGTTATCCTTCTCGGCGGCAGAACGGGGCGCGACGGCTGCGGCGGTGCTACCGGATCGTCCAAATCTCATACGGCTTCCTCGCTTGAGACCTGCGGCGCAGAGGTTCAGAAGGGTAACGCTCCCGAAGAGCGTAAGCTCCAGAGACTCTTCAGAAACGCAGAGGCTTCAAGACTTATCAAGCGTTGTAACGATTTCGGTGCAGGCGGTGTATCGGTTGCTATCGGTGAGCTTGCAGACGGTCTTGACATCGATCTTAACGCTGTACCCAAGAAGTACGAGGGTCTTGACGGAACGGAGCTTGCTATCTCCGAATCTCAGGAAAGAATGGCAGTTGTTGTTGCCGCTGATGATGTGGCACGCTTCTGCTCTCTTGCGGCAAGCGAAAACCTTGAGTCTACGGTAGTTGCAAGAGTCAAGGAAGATCCCAGACTTACAATGACCTGGAACGACACGGTCATCGTCGATATTTCGCGCGATTTTCTTAACTCCAACGGCGCGGAAAAGCATATTACCGCAAAATCTGTTGCGGCGGAAAATTACGATAAAGAAATTCCCGAAAGCTTTGCAGACGGTATGACCGCACTTGCAAGCGACCTCAACGTATGCTCAAAGCGTGGACTCAGCGAGCGCTTTGACTCGACGATCGGCGCAGGAAGCGTATTTATGCCCTTCGGCGGTAAGAATCAGCTCACACCTCCTCAGGCTATGGCTCATAAGATCTCGGTAGAGAAGGGCCATACGGACGACGCATCGGTAATGGCTTGGGGATATAATCCCTTCATCGCAGAAAGATCCTGCTATCACGGCGCATATCTTGCAGTTGTTGAATCTATCTGTAAGCTTATTGCATCGGGTGCTGGTTTTGAAGATACCTATCTCACCTTCCAGGAATATTTCGAGCGTCTCAGAAAAGATCCCGAGCGTTGGGGCAAGCCTCTTGCATCCCTTCTCGGTGCTCTTGACGCACAGCTCGATTACGGCGTTGCCGCTATCGGCGGTAAGGACTCGATGAGCGGATCGTTTGACGATATCGACGTTCCTCCGACACTCGTTTCCTTCGCTGTAACAACAGAAAAGGCTGAAAATCTTATCACTCCCGAATTCAAGGGCGCAGACCATAACGTTTACATAATCAAGCCCGAATATAATGACAATAATCTCCCGAAGCCCGAGTCGCTTAAGGCAATATTTGCAAAGTTGACCGCACTTATCCGAGAGGGTAAGGTCATTTCGGCTTACACTCCCGTTTACGGCGGCGTAGCAGAGGGCGTGCTCAAGATGACTCTCGGTAACTCTGTCGGATTTGAGTTCGCAGAAACGTGCAAGAAGGAAATATTCGGCTATAACTACGGCGCATTCGTTGTTGAGTGTGCAGACGGCGTAGCTCTTGACGAAAAGCTCCTCGGTAAGACGGTCAAGGAAGAGACTATCACTCTCGGAAACGAAAAGCTTTCTCTTGCAGACCTTCTCAAGGCTTACGAAGGAAAGCTCGAGGGCGTATATTCCTGCAATATTGAGCAGGGCGAAGGCAAGATCGAAGCGTTTACCTGCGATAAGCCTTCGGTGCTCGTTGCAAGTCAGAAATTTGCAAAGCCTCGCGTAGTTATTCCCGTATTCCCGGGCACAAACTGCGAATACGACAGCGCAAAGGTATTTGCAGACGCAGGCGCAGAGCCTCAGATCCTCGTTATTAAGAATATCACTCCTGCAGGACTTGAAGAGTCTGTAAACGCATTTGCAGAAGCAGTTAAGAACAGCCAGATGATCTTCATTCCCGGCGGATTCTCGGGCGGTGATGAACCCGACGGCTCTGCAAAGTTCATTACGGCATTCTTCAGAAACAAGATCATCAGCGACGAGGTAAATAACCTCATAAAGAACCGTGACGGTCTTGTAGCAGGTATCTGTAACGGATTCCAGGCACTTATCAAGCTCGGACTCGTTCCTTACGGCGAGATCATAGACACAGACGAAAACTGCCCGACACTTACATTCAATACTATCGGCAGACACCAGTCGAGAATAGTAAACGTGCGTGTTGCAAGCTCGAAATCTCCTTGGCTTGCAGGAACAAAGCCGGGTGATATTTACTCTGTACCGATCTCTCACGGAGAGGGAAGATTCCTCGCTTCCGATGAGCTTATACGCAGCCTCGCGGCAAACGGACAGATCGCTACACAGTACGTTGATGCGTGCGGCGTACCTACTTCTGACGTGCATTTCAATCCGAACAACTCGTGCTTTGCGATCGAGGGTATCCTTTCTCCCGACGGACGCGTCCTCGGCAAGATGGGACACGCAGAGCGTATCGGCAAGAACCTTTACAAGAACGTAGAAGGCAATTACGATATGAAGCTCTTCGATTCGGCTGTTAAGTATTATAAGTAATAAAAACAAGCCTCCGACAAAAACTTGTCGGAGGCTATCGTCATTTATTGACCAAATCTACCAATTTTTTATATTGTTCATTAGTTTTTAAGATTTCAAAGCGAGGGTCTGTAAGCTTAACTATTAAATTCTGATGTCTGTCAATCCTCTTTCGGTACAACCTGTGAGGAATAGAATTCAAAAGCGGAGATTTGGTTTGCATATTACTATCAATTTCAACGTAATCGTTTAAATCGTAATTAACCATTTTCTCAAGATAAAATAACGCTTTGTCAGTATTTCCGTCTTTCAAATATATCTCTGCAAGAAGCATATAGAGATCATCTCTATCTCTATGATGAATCGGAGGCATAACCTCATCATCTTTGAAAATACAATTTATCAGTTCGAGAGATGTTTCTACAGTTTTTGCTGCATCCTCGTATTTTTCTTGAAGCATATAGCTTTTGGCTAAGCGTGTAGTTATTCGCAACATTCCTTCAAGATAATGAGCAATTCCGTATTGGCAAGACCGTGATTCCAAACGATAATCTTTTTTCCAATGTGCATAGTAAGCATACATAACGTGAATATTAAAGTCCGCACGACACGGAAATTGTTCGGCATGGTAATTAGCCTTGGCAAAATTGCCGTAGGCAGAATACAACATAACCATTATCATATGAGCACGAAAAATATCCGAAATGTTCTTTGAATAAGAAATAACAAGATTAGCATATTTGATACATTCATGATAAATAGTTTCTGCGTGCTCCTTATCATACAGTTCTTCGTTTTCGGGATAAGAAAGCGCAATACCGGTTTCCAAACAATGCATAAGTAATATTGAATTGTTAGGGTAGAGCTTTAACCCCTCTTTTACAGCTTGATATTTGTTATAAAGGCTTTGGGCAGTAAGTGGGCGCGAAAGAAGTGCTTGCGCATTATTAACGATTTTCCAAACTTCTTCCGTATCATTTGTACCAAACGTTCCGAACAACACGTCCGTACTCACTCCAAACACATGCGCTATAGGTACGACTTGTGAAATGTCGGGCATTCCGCTATCGTTTTCCCATTTTGAAACAGCTTGAAAAGTCACTCCGAGCTGCTCGGCAAGTTCTTCTTGCGTGAGATTTCTTTCTTTACGTAATCTGCGTATAATTTGTCCCATAGTTTCTTTCATAATCGAACCTCCGTGTTAGGTGTTGGTTTGTGATTATATTATCGCATATTCTTTATACAAAAGGAATCGACTTAAAAATGAGTTACATTCAATTTTGCGTTGAGTTTATTATATTACATAAATCTGCTCAAATCAAGAAGTTTGCATAAAAGATTCATGATGCTTGTTGACAAATCCATAAATACAATAACATAGAAGGGAACTACTATATGAAGCTCTTTGATTCGGCTGTTAAGTATTATAAGTAATTAAAAACTAAAAATCCGCAGGAAAGCTCCTGCGGATCTTTATAAGGCTATTTATATCTTTGTAGGGGTGATTTACGAATCGCCACTATGGATAACCAACAAATTTCGGCAGAGGTATTGTTTTCTCTGCCGATTTGTGTTATAATGAGGGTAAAGAAAATCCTCCCGGAGGGAGCCTTAGGATGCGCGCAACCTTAGGGTATAGGCTTTGCCCTGTGCCTTTGTAATACAAAGGCGAAACTGGCGCGATAAGGCAGAACGATAAACTTGAATTTGTCTAACGGCCTGTATCTATGAGAAAGGAGATATTTATGAAACTCTTTACTGAAATGGCAACACACTGCATAAATAACACCATCTCTACTAATAATTTTGAACTTCTCCCCGAAGTGATTCGTCAACATAC
>JAFXJH010000117.1 GCA_017532425.1 Clostridia bacterium
GGGACGCTGTCCCTTAAGAAACCCTGCGAGCGTTTGAAAAAGCTCGAGCAAAACTTTTCTGAAATAAGTTGTTTCTTTTTTTAAGAAAAGGTTTTGAAGATTATTAAGAAAATTTTTTCAAAAAGTTTCTAAGTGGGATCCAAGGGCAGAGCCCTTGGCGTACTCTTAGGGCGTTTCGCGCACAGAGGACGCGCGACTCAAGGGACGCTGTCCCTTAAGAAACCCTGCGAGCTTTTGAAAAAGCTCGAGCAAAACTTTTCTGAAATAAGTTGTTTCTTTTTTTTAAGAAAAGTTTTTGAAGATTCTTAAGAAACTTTTTTCAAAAAGTTTCTTAAGTGGGGGTGGGGGCAAAGCCCCGACGTTACCTTTAAGTCAGTTGAGACCGATAGATTTGAGATAGTCGTAGCTTTCCTTGAGACAAGCGAAGGGATCTTCACCGTAGCAGTCGTCCTGCTCAACGAAGATGTACTCGGTGCCGCCCTTTTCGCAGATCGAAGCGATCTTTTCGAAATTGATGTTTCCGCGTCCGACGGGAGCCATTCTGACCTCGCGCTTGGGGACGATAGCATAATCCTTGAAGTGAACGCAAGGAATTCGACCGCTGAGGGTTTCGAAGATGTCGGCAACACTTGCGCCGCCGTGCTGTACCCAGTAGGTGTCGAGAGTAAATCCGAGCTCGTCGGCAGAGGTGCGCTCTGCAAGCTCAAGAAGGTGGAATTTTCCGCTACTACCCTTGGTGAATTCTCCGTCGTGGTTGTGATACATAAAGAGAACGCCCTCTTTTTTGAATGCGGGAGCAGCCTTTTTTACGATGTCGACCATAGTGTCAACGTCTTCGTCGAAGGCAAGCATGTTGGGACCGCCGCCGAGACCGATGTATTTGCAGCCGAAGACCTTGTGATCGAGAGCCGTCTGCGCGGGATTGTCGGTGAATTTTGTGAGCGGTACGTGTGTAAGATTGCAGGTGAGACCGTTCTTGGCAAGCTCTGCCTTGAGCCACTCAGGCTCGTAAGCGCAGGTTCCGGATACCTGAACCGTGGTGTATCCAATGTCAGAGACCTTTTTAAGTGTTTCGGCAAAGTCCTCGGTGGTCTTGCAGAAATTTCTGAGTGTATAAAGCTGTGCTCCTATTTTCATAATTAAACCTCCTGAAGCGTGGATATGTTTTTTATTGTTTTCCGACCCATTTGCGTATGTAACGTAGGTCAAGATTAAGCTTTTCTGTGTCAGGTCCGTCGGCGTGAAGCTCGGGGGACTCAAGCGTTATGGAGCCGTGATATTTCTCGGCTATTATGGGCATTATCGAGTCAAATCCGACAAGACCGCAGCCGAGATGAGGTATCGGACGGAGCGAGCTGAAATCGTGCGCGGGTCCGACGTAGTCCGAAAAATGCATATGACGTATTTTTCCGTTTGTAAGCCACTCGGAAGAGAGAAACCTGTCTGTCTGCTCGTGGAATGCTCCGAAACGCGTGTCGAAAATGAACTTTGCGTGAGGATATTTTTCGTCTATCTCGGAGAGATTCGTAAAAGGATCGCGTAAAACGCAGGGGACGTTCTCGATAAGAAGCTCAAGAGAATATTTGCTTGCAATATCGTAAAGATAGGGAAGCGCGGCGAGATTGTTAGCGAAAAATCGGTCGGATACAAGCCCGCTCCAAAGATGAAGAACGATCTTTTCGGAATCAAAATGCTTTCCGACACGGCAGTTGACCTCAAAAGCATCAAAAGCCTTTTTGAGTACGTCGGGGTCGCTTTCGGCAAAAGCTTCACCGATGTCCTTTTCGGCGTGGATAACGGGAATTTGTGCACCCGATCCTTCAACAGCGGAAATAAGCTCTGAAAGCACGGGATAATACGCCGCGACCATCATAAGCTCAAAGCCGTCGGCTTCGATCTCGCTGATGCTTTCGGTGAATAATCTGTAATTGTAGTTGTTGATGCGTCCGACAATAGTGCCGGATGAGCAGTAGATCTTGTTGTTCATATCATATCTCCATTTGTATCATTCTAACACAAAAAGAAAGAGAATTCAACAGTTTGAAAAGAATTTGGAAAAATTTATAAGATATTATCACTTGTCAGTTTCGCACGGTCGGTCGGCGATGAAAACACATCCGTCGGAAACGGGAGTGAATTTGTCGGTCATATCCTTTCCGCAGACCGTGATCTTTTTGGGAATATTGCCATTTATCTTGCAGTAAATAAGCTTTCCGCCATCTACTTTGATGGTTGCGCTTCGCTTGCCCTTGGCACAAATTCCCTTGACTCCGATGCTTGAGAGCTCGCTCGGAAGCGCGGGGAGAATGTGAACGGCATCAAGATCGGACTGTAAAAGCATTTCGGCAATTCCGCTCATAGCACCGAAATTTCCGTCAATCTGGAAGGGAGGATGAGCGCATAGCATGTTGGGATAAGTGCCGCCGCCTCCGGTGTAAATAACGTCGGTGCTGAAGGGTGAATTTAATCTCAGCTGACGCTTTATAAGAGAAAATGCGTGATCGCCGTCACCGAGACGGGCAAAGAAATTGCTCTTCCACGCAAGACTCCAGCCCGTGCCCTCGTCGCCGCGGACTTCAAGAGTTTTTCTGCAGGCATCAGCAAGCTCGGGCGTCTTTTCGGGGGTGATAGCGTGACCGGGATGGAGCGCGTAAAGGTGCGAAACGTGTCTGTGATGAACCTCACATTCCTCTCTCTCACCGTACCATTCAAGCACACGACCGTCAGAGCCGACCATAGTGGGCATAA
>JAFXJH010000118.1 GCA_017532425.1 Clostridia bacterium
AGTATATCGATGCCGCCGTAAAAGCCTCCCTCCGAGAGGGAGGGGGACCGCGGCAGGGTTCCCCGAAACGAATGAAATGAGTTTTGGGGGTTCTTGCGTTAGCGGTGGAAGGAGCCTGCGTGACTTTAGGTTTGGATAAATCTTATTGTATCGCGCTCTCCCTCAGTCGCCTACGGCGCCAGCTCCCTCCCGGAGGGAGCCTTGGGCTACGCACAACTATGGGGTATGGGTTTTGCCCGAAGCCTTTGTAATACAAAGGCGAAACTGGCGATAAAACAGAATGATAAACAGGAAATTAACGAAGGAGGTATTTGTATGAAACATAAAAAACAACGAGGGCAAAAGCGCAAGCTGAACGCTCTGCTGGCAAATATAAATCAAATACAGCCTTTTCAAAATACCGACTGTCAATACGAGCATTTCCATGTTCCATGTAGCCGATTTATCTCGTCTCCTAAAACTTACGGAAAGATTAAGACACAGTTTTGTAGGGCATGGCTTGATAAAACTGCAGAAGTTATAGAACGGAAGCCAGATCACCTATCCTTTTGCAAAGTAGTTGCTCTCATTGATGAATTTGATCTTTGGGAATCACAAATAATAATATTCTACGACAAAAATTATTATAATTCTTTTTGGTCAAGAACTTCGGGTGCGCAAACTTGGGAACCTATTGAAAACCAAGGAAGGTCATTTATTCAAGAAAGGCATATTGAATCAACTCTTAAAGAAAAATGTTATCTTGAAACAATCGATGATTTTGAATATTTTCATAAAACAATACTGTGGTTCTACGGTGACATTTTATAACTCATCAAATTCGAGTGTATCTATCCAATATAACGAACCCCCGACAGATTTTCAAAAATCTGTCGGGGTTTATTATTTGTTTTCTGTGGATTAAATTAAGTAAAGTTATTTATGATTTCTCCGCTAAGAACATCACGCATTCTCTGCCGTTTTTGTATAACGAAATAAAATTTATCAGCCAAGCGTGATCTCGATAGCCGCAACCGCCGCGGGAGGAAGAATTACCGAGCTTCCTTCGATCTTCTTTTCCTGCACTGCAAAGCAGTTTGTGTTCACAAGAGTTATCTCGGTTTCGGGCTTTGCCGCGATGTAATACATAGTCGCGTCTGCGATAGAAGCGCCGCCGAGGTCGAGATCGAGAGTCTGTGCGGAGTTCATATCGGTGTTGGCAATATGGATAAAGATCTTGTTATCTGTCTTCGAAGCAACAGCGTCAACAGAGCCGTTATACGAAATATCTACCGCCTGCTTGCCCTGATGATGTCCGAAAAGGCTCATTACAGCGCCTACCGGCTGGAGATAGGGTTCACCGATCGTGATAGGTGTAGGTATCATAACTGCGTTTACCTGCCATACGTTGCCGAAAAAGTCTGCCATTGTGGCGATGTCGATAATATCGCTGTTACGCATAATTACGTTAAGACATCTTGCGTAAGAAACGCCTGCCGCCCAAGATGAGAGGACCTCGTTTCTGTTTCTTCCGGGAAGGGCATAGTGTCCTTCTGTCATCGCAAGACGCTTTGTGCCGCAGCTTGCGCGCATTTGTGCGATATGACCCTCAAGCGACTTGTAAGCGTTCATCATATGATCCCAGGTCTTCTGGAAATCATATCTGTACTGGGTTCCTGTAAGAGGAGAATCGGGAAGTCCCGAATTGAAGTGGTGATGGAAAGCGATAAGGTCGATTCCGTCAACCTCACTCATCTTTTTGCACCAGGAATCGTCGTCCTTGCTCTTATCGCCCCAACCGATAAGGGTTATGGACGGGTCTGCCGCGCGCATCGTTTTTATGAAACGCTTCGTTACCTCGATACATTTGTCACTTCCGTATCCGCGCTTATCATAAGAGGTTTCGTTGCCTATCTGCCAATATTTTACGTTGAAGGGTGCCTCTGCACCGTTTGCAATACGGAGCGCATTATTCGGATTGTTGCAGTAATCGACCCATTCAGCGGCTTCCTCAGCCGTACCGAAGCGGTCTGTGCCGTTTTTCGGATGTGCCCAGTGCATACGTCCGTCAGATTCCATATTGACAACGAGAAGGGGCTCTGCGTTTACCTTGCGGCAGAAATCAACGATCTCGTGTGTGCCTACCTGGTTCGGGTATATACCGCTCCAGCAGTAGTTCATCATAGGAGTTCTGTCGGCAAATTTACCGATAGCCTCCTTCCAGTGATAATATGATGCGAAGCATCCGCCGAAGCGTACCATAGTGGGCGCGAGCTCGCGTACCTTGTCTATAACCTTGGGATACCATTCTTCCTCGATAAAGTCCCAAGCGGCGTCGACCGACGAGTCGCAGACTCCGAGAGGCTCCATAAACTGCATATAAAGATAAGGGGAAATAGTATGCTTTTCCGATGTGCTTATTTTCAAATTGATCATAATAATGCAAACAACCTTTCATAGTTTATATTTTTATTATAATGTAGGAATATGAAAAATCAAGTAATATGACGGACAAATTTTGATTTTAATGTCCTGATTTTACAGTTTTTGAGAGGCGTCTATTGATTTTCCTTGCTTTTTGTGCTAAACTTCAGATATGGGAAATCAAATAAAAAACAAACCGACCTTTTCGATAGACGTTTTCGGAATAGATCTGAAGGTCTTCAGAGTCGGAAAAAATCAAAATCCGCGAATAAACTCGATCAAAGATCAGGTTGCGATGCGCGGAGTACATTCACATTTCACGTACGAAATATTTTTTGTGACCGAGGGCACTCTTGACATTGTCACCGAGCGAAGCAGAACGACCTGCGAAAGGAAGGTCGTCATAATTCCGCCTAAGATAAAGCACTATACGACTCCGAGTATAGAGGGAAGCTTTTGTCTTCTTTTCTCCTTTGAGGGTCAAGCCTCCGACGCTCTGCGGGATGCTTTAGAGCTTTCCTGCTCCAAGGAAGGCGTATGCGAGCTGCCTCTTTCGGATGACGTGGCATTTTATATACGCAAGGTTTCGGAAAAATGCGAGGAAAACACTCTTGCCGCCGAAAAAGATGCAGAGCTCCTTGCCTCTCTCATATTTCACGAGATCGTACGGGCTCTGCTTCCGGATATCTGTGCCGATAAGACTGAAAAAAGTGACTCCAAGCATATTGGCTTGATCGAAGAGTTCATCAACTCAAATCTCGGCGGAAAAATAAGACTGACCGACGTTGCCGGGCACGTTTTTCTCAGTACACGTCAGGTGTCGCGCATTATTTTAAAGGAATACGGTTGCACTCTCTCCGAGCTTGTAACCGAAAAAAGGCTCGCCCGCGCCGAAATGCTTATAAAGAACACCGATATGAAGATCGGTGAGATCGCCGCACAATCAAATCTCGGATCTGAAAATTATTTCTATCTCCTCTTTAAAAAGCATTACGGTATGTCACCTCTCAAATTCCGCCAAGAAAACCGAAATACATAGCCCAAGGGCTCTGCCCTTGGATCCCGGTTAAGAAACTTTTTGAAAAAAGTTTCTTAACGATCTTCAAAAACTTTACTGAAAAGGGAAAGTAATAGGGCTCTCCCTCCGGGCAGCAAAGCGGCGACGCGGTAGTGAATGATATGCCTGTGGCATATTAGAGCCGCGGCGTGACCGAGCCGTAGCGAGACAGCTCCTGCGAAGCAGGTGAGAGGGGATTATCTTGCCTCAAAAACTTTACTGAAAAGAGAAAAACTAAATCCGAAGGGCGTATTCTTACAAGCCTTCCTCAATGGGTAAAACACAATGCAATCGTTGTGTGCCCGCGAAGCGGGGAAAATGAGGTGGACCTCGTCCAACGTACTTTGGGAGGCGACCTGCCTCTGATGCTTTTGCATAGTACGAACACAGCAAAAACGCGTTTATAAGTCTTTTTTGTTCATTTCTGTATTGACAGAAACGAACCAAAGAACAATATAAGGAAGGGACGAATCCCTTCCTTATATATCCAACCCTCTTTTTTGCAAAACCTCCCAACAGGGATGGTCGGTTTTGCTCGCGCCGCACAACGCGGCGGTCTGTATCGTTAGCTTAATGCGTTGACTTTTTAAACTTTTCCTTTTAGAAAAGTTTTGCTCGAGCTTTTGAAAAAGCTCGCGGAATTCTTAAGGGCAGCGCCCTTAAGGTTTTATATCTCAAACCACGTGTCGGGCGACTTGAGAGCGCTTATACACACCTCGCGTATAGCCATAACGGCAAGCGTCTGATCGTGAGGAACGAGGATATCGCCCGTTTTGTAGAATTTTATAAGATTTTTTATAAAATTGCCGAAGAAATCCGACTTCACGTCGATTACTCTGTGAGCACCGTTTGCGTAATTCAGAGTCATACGGAAGGGATGATCACCCGTTGAGCATACCATAGTCGTGCGCTCGCCGTTTGCGTATTCGAGCGCAAAAATGGGGAATTTTTCGCTTCCGAAATTACAAATCCGCTTGATGTCTGTACCGAGAAGCATAACGAGGGGCTCGATCTGATGGATCATATATATTTCGGGAACACCGCCACTCATACTGACCGCACTTACAAGACCGTTTCTGTCGATATTCTGATATTCATCGGCATAGCGGAGTGCTGACGAGGTTATGACGGGAGTGCCACTCTCTTCTGCGATTGCGAGGATACGCTTTGCGCTTTCGCGGTCGGGAGCAAAGGTTTTGTCAACGTAGGTTATCTTTTTGGAGCGGAGCGCTTTGGCACAAAGACGCTCGTGAGTTTCGGGATTGTCGGGAGCAAGTACGCAAAGAACGTCACTCTTTTCGATAAGCTCGTCTTCGCTTTCGCAGAGCGTGATGCCGTATTTTTCAGACCACTGCTTACTTGTCAGACCGCCGTGCGGAGAGTCGATCTCAGCGTAGCAGTATGATACCTCGATCTCACCGTTTGACGCTTTTTTTATCATTTCGGGATAATTGTTTGCGTGCCATTCGTCGAGATAATAATCAATAAATCCTATTTTTATCATATCAGATTTCTCCTTGTGTGAAATTTCTTCCTCGTTTACATCTATTTTATATCACATTATTGTGAAAGTGTCAATTACAAAAAGAAAAAATGACTCGCCAAGGTGAAAAAATTTCAAAAAAATATTGATATCCCGATAAAAAAGAGCTATAATGAAATTACGAATAAAATATCGACCGAAAGGAAGAAAAAGCTATGGAAAAAATAAACGTTGCCGTTATAGGCTGCGGAACTATCGCAAACAGTGCGCATATTCCCTCCTATATGAATAACGAGAAGGTTAATATCAAATATTTCTGCGATATTATTCCCGAAAGAGCAGAGGCTGCCGTTAATAAATACGGTTGCGGAAAGGCTATCGTAGATTATAAGGAGATCCTTGACGACGAGGAGCTTGACGCTGTATCGGTATGCACACCAAACTATGCACACGCAGAAATATCGAACGCTTTTCTTAAGGCGGGCAAGACCGTTCTTTGCGAAAAGCCTGCCGCACGTACCTATACCGAGGCTCTCACTATGCAGAAGACGCAGCAGGAGACAGGAAACGCGCTCAGTATCGGTGTTGTAAACCGCTTCAACGACGGCGTAAATCAGATCAAAAAGCTGATAGACGCAGGTGAGCTTGGCGAGATATATCAGGTTTACGTAAGCTTCCGAGCACATCGCTCGATCCCCGGACTCGGCGGAGCCTTTACAACAAAGGCGATCGCAGGCGGCGGAGTTCTTATCGACTGGGGCGTACATTTCCTTGATATCGTAATGTACTGCTGCTCCGATCCCGAGCCGAAGACCGTTTCGGCAGAATGCTTCTCAAAGCTCGGAACAAATATCGAAGAATACGTTTATACAAATATGTGGGCAGGACCTCCCATCAAGGACGGTACTTATGATGTGGAAGAATATATCAGCGGAATAGTACGTACAAGCGGTCCGGTCATCACACTCAACGGTGCGTGGGCACAGAATATCGGTGAAAGAGAAATGTATATCGACTTCATCGGAACGAAGGCGGGAATACGTCTTCAGTACGGAAGCGGCTTCAAGGTATACGGCGTAAAGGACGGTGCTCTTACGACAACTCCTTACGACGCGCCCACAACGAACCATTTCCAGAACGAAATAAACGCATTCGTTGACAGCGTTATAAACAAGACACGCCTTCCTTCGAATATAGACATCAATATCACGACCTCCAAGCTTATGCAGGCTCTTTACGATTCTGCCGAAAGCCATAAGGAGATCACTCTGTAAAATTCAGATAATAGAAAATCATCCGTTACCTTGGCGTGATACTCTTATCGGAGTATCACGCCGGTTCTATTCGCCTGTGGCGAGTGATATTGCTATGCAGTGATATTCGGCTCGCGCCGAGTGGTATTCGCGGCTCACGCAGTGAGCATCGCGAGCTTTCAGGGCGAATAGAATACCACTGAAGCCGCAAGGTTTCAATATCACTATTGCGGTAGCAATAATATCACTCTTTGCGAAAGCAAAGAATATCACTAAAAAAGCAGAAAAAGAGAGAGCTTCACGGGATTTTGTAACCGCGTTACTCTCTCTTATGTTTTTATTGCAAGTTTCGCATTGGTTTAACAAATGCGCAGGGCTATGCCCATACCCCTTATAAAATCTCTCCGATAAGGACATCACCCATTTCGGTTTCGGATGATTTTTGCTTTTATAAGAGTTTTTAAGTGAGATCTTATGCGAAGCCTCAAAAGGATCTTCTGAACTTGAAATCAGTAATTTTCAAGCAGCGACTTGTAGAACTCCGAATAATCCTTGCGGTCCTTCGTCGTAAACTCGATCGCCTCGCGGGGGTGACGGTTAAGAAACCCGGTGAACATATACTGAAGATCGTAGCCCCAGACTACGCCGTTTTCCCTGAGGGTGTGCATATACTTCTCGATGAACTTGAGAAGGTGATAGAGATTGTATTTCGGATTCTTGAGGAAGCCGAGGAGAAGCTCCATAGCACAGTTGCCCGCGCCGCGTCCCATACCCTGAACTGTGGCGTCAAGGTAGGAAACACCGTAGGACATCGTTTCAATAGTGTTTGCAAATGCGAGATTCAGGTTGTTGTGAGCGTGGAATCCGATCTTTTTGCCGCATTTTTCAGAAGCTTCGATGTATTCCTTTGCAAGCTCGCAAGCGTTTTCGGGGTAGAGAGAGCCGTAGCTGTCTACGAGATAGATAACGTCAACGCTTGTCTGCGCGAGCATCTCAAGCGCCTGCTCTATCTGATCGTTGTTTGCCTGCGAGATCGCCATAATGTTGCAGGTCGTTTCGTATCCGAGCTTGTGAAAATGCTCGATCATATCGATGGCCGCGGGAATCTGATGAATATAGCACGCAACGCGTACCATATCGATAACGCTTTCGCTCTTGGGAAGAAAGTCGGTCTTGTAGTCGCACCTTCCGACGTCTGCCATAACGGATATCTTCATATCAGAGGGGTTGTCTCCGACAATAGCGCGGATATCCTCTTCATTACAGAACTTCCATTTTCCGAATTCGCTCTCATCAAACATAGCCTTACTTGCGCGATAACCAAACTCCATATAATCTATTCCGCTCTTGACGTTAGTCTTGTAGAGCTCCTTGACAAATTCGTCGGTGAATTCAAAATTGTTGCAGAGACCTCCGTCTCTTATTGTGGCATCGAGAAGCTTTATATCATCTCTGACGCTCATTAAATTGCCTTTCCTTACAGTCATTTTGTGTATCTCCGATCTTGTGCGATTTAAAAAGTGAAAAATATTATAACACGTCACGGCATTTTTTTCAAGTACCTTTGATACTTTTGCTTGGCGAATTGAGATTTTATTTTTGCAAAAGAAAAATAAAAACGCGAAGCTTTAAGGCTTCGCGTTTTTGATCCTGACGATCTTACTTAATATTGACGATAACTCGTTTTCCTTCAAGATTTGCCGCCGATTTCATAACTGTACGGATAGCCTTGGCGATGCGACCGTGACGGCCGATAACCTTACCCATATCGTCGGGAGCAACACTAAGCTCGAAGGTCACACAGTCTTCGGTCTCGTCCGAAATTACGACCGTAACCTCATCCGGGCTGTCAACAAGAGACTTGGCCATATCGATGAGAATTTGCTTTAAATTGGCCATTATTTACCTCCGGTTGAGATTATTTAATGATTTCGTTCTTCTTGAGAAGTGCCTTTACGGTTTCTGTGGGCTGAGCACCGTTCTTGATCCATGTTGTTGCCTTTTCAGCGTCGATCTTAACCTCTGCAGGGTTTGTCATAGGGTTGTAGTATCCGATCTCTTCGATGAATCTTCCGTCACGAGGGAATCTGGAATCTGCTACTACGATGCGGTAGAAAGGGGTCTTCTTTGCGCCCATTCTTCTGAGTCTGATTTTAACTGCCATTTTTTGTTCCTCCAAAAATAAATGAAATTTATAATTTTTTTAATTTTTTATGTTAAAAAGGGAGATTGAATCTGCCTTTTTTGCCGAATTTACCCGATGACAATTGCTTCATCATCTTGTTTACCTGATCAAACTGCTTGAGCAGTCTGTTCACTGCCTCGACCGAGGTTCCGCTGCCCTTGGCTATTCTGACCTTGCGCGAATAGTTGAGTATATCGGGGCGGCGTCTTTCCTTCATTGTCATTGATCTTATGATCGCTTCGGTCTGCGCGATAGCCTTTTCGTCGACCTTTGCATCGGCGAGCTGACCGGGCTTTACTCCGGGGATCATACCCGCAAGCTCTTCAAGCGAGCCCATATTTCTTATCTGAGCGAACTGCTCGAGATAATCGTCAAGCGTGAATGAGGACTCCATAAGCTTCTTTTCAAGCTCTGCCGCCTTCTTTTCGTCGAATGCCTGCTCTGCCTTTTCGATAAGGGTGAGCATATCGCCCATACCGAGAATCCTCGAAGCCATTCTGTCGGGGTAGAAGGGCTCGATAGTGTCGAGCTTTTCGCCCGTACCGACGAATTTGATCGGTTTTCCCGTGATATATTTTACCGAAAGTGCCGCACCGCCTCGGGTATCGCCGTCGACCTTTGTGAGTACGACGCCCGTGATACCGACCTGCTTATTGAAGGCATCCGCAACCTCGACCGCTACCTGACCTGTCATAGCATCGACAACGAGAAGGACTTCGGTGGGATCTACCTCGTTTCTGATATCTTCAAGCTCGCCCATAAGCTTTTCGTCGATCTGAAGACGTCCAGCGGTATCGATAAATACCATATCGTTTCCGTTCTTTTCGGCGAATTTGAGAGCTTCTCTCGATATCTTTACCGGACTTTCCTTGTCACCGAGCGTGAAAACGGGGATGTCAAGCTGTGCGCCGACCGTCTGGAGCTGTGTAATAGCCGCGGGACGGTAAACGTCGCAGGCTACGAGCAGAGGACGCTTGCCCTGCTTCTTGAAATATCCCGCGATCTTAGCCGCGTGGGTCGTTTTACCTGCACCCTGAAGACCGACCATCATAATTACCGTGGGCGGCTTGGGAGCGATGGTCAGCTTTTCGACCGTGCCTCCCATAAGTGAGGTGAGCTCTTCATTTACTATTTTTATTATCTGCTGCTCTGCCATCAGGCTTTCGAGAACCTGAGCACCGACAGCTCTTTCGGTTACTATTTTAACGAAGTCTTTGACAACCTTATAGTTAACGTCCGCTTCGAGGAGCGCAAGCTTTACCTCGCGCATTCCCGCTTTAACGTCCGCTTCGGTAAGTTTGCCCTTGCTTCTGAACTTCTTGAAAGCGTTGCCGAGCTTTTCGGCGAGGCTTTGGAAGACTGCCATAAACTTTTACCTCCGGGTAAGCGTTTCAGTTTTCCGCTTTTTCAAGCGAAATTAATATATCGTCTGCACATTCCCGCGTGATCTTTCCTTCGCCCGAGAGACGTGCTATCTTGTCTTTTACGTCGGACAGTATCTGCTTTCTCGTTTCGTAAAGCTTCTGCAGTCCGAGCTTTTCCTCGTATTCGATGAGAATACTTTCTGCTTTTCTTATACATTCGCTGACGCCCTGACGGGTTATACCGGTGAGCTCGGAGATCTCTCCGAGAGAGAGGTCGTCGTTTCGGTAAAGATCGACTATCTCGCGCTGTCTTTCTGTCAGCAGAGGACCGTAGCAGTCAAGCAGCAGGGAAATGTTCACACCCTTTTCAAGCATAACCGAGACCGTCCTTCCGAGTGAATGTTTTGGCTGTAAAGCAAATCACTTGACAGATTATATCACACTAATCTTCGTTTGTCAATAGTTTTTATGGCATTTTTGTTAAAAATCTGCAACTTTTACTGTGCAAAAGTCACAAACCCCTCTGCTTTTCAAAAAAAATAAAGGTACTGCAAAAGATAATTGACAAAAGCGTCAAATAGTGCTATAATCTAAAATAAGGATAATATCGGAAACTGTGGATTTTTTAATAAAATCAGACCGGTTTTCTTTGAAACTGTTTTTACGGAGGATCTGATCTTGACTTTACTGATAACGGGCGGCTGCGGATTTATAGGCAGTGCGTTTCTTCTCGGTCATATAGAAGCATTTCCTCACGACCGGGTTGTCTGTCTTGACAAAATGACCTATGCCGCGATAAAGAACATCCCCGATATCGTCGGCGCTATGTCTGAAAATTTCAGATTCGTAAAGGGCGATATCGCGGACAGAGAATGTGTTTTCAGACTTTTCGAGGAGGAGCGTCCGGACGCCGTAGTGAATTTTGCGGCTGAAACGCACGTTGACCGCTCGATAAATGATCCGCAGGACTTTGTAAGATCGAATTTCGTCGGTGTAAGCGTCCTGCTTGATGCCTGCGTGAAATACTCTGTAAAGCGCTTTCATCAGATATCGACAGACGAGGTCTACGGAGAATATTTTTCCTCATCGGACGAGGGCTTTGACGAGGAGGCTCGTCTTCTGCCTTCAAGTCCTTATTCTGCCACAAAGGCTTCGGCTGATATGCTCGCGCTGTCATACGCAAGGACGTACAAGCTTTTCGTGACAGTATCGAGAAGCGCAAACACATACGGACCGCGTCAGAATCCCGAAAAGCTTATTCCGAAGACGATCACAAATCTTCTTACGGGCAAAAAGGTGCCCGTTATGGGAAACGGTCTTAACCGCCGCGATTGGCTGTACGTCACAGACCACTGCAAGGCGGTGGAGGCGATACTTAAATACGGTCAGCCGGGCGAAATATACAACGTTTCGGGAGAGAGGGAAGAATACAACATTGATATCGTCAGAAAGCTTATCTCCCTGCTCGGAAAGGACGAGAGCTGTATAGAATTCGTCCCCGAAAGAGCGGGACACGATGACAGATATCTCGTTGACAGCAAAAAGCTCGAATCTCTCGGCTGGAAGCACGAAATTCCGCTTGAAAAAGGAATTTTGGATACCGTGAAATGGTATCTTGAAAATTATAAAACGCTTATATAAATACTAAAGAAAGGAGCCGACCGCTCGGTCGGGATGCCGAAAATGAAAGAATTCTGGGACGTTTATGATGCAGACGGCAATTTGATATCCGACCGTGTAAAGGAGCGCGGCAAGCACGACCTTGCCCCCGATGAATATCATCTCGTCGTTTTTGCCTGGATAATCAACGATAAAAACGAGTTTATCATATCGCGCCGTCAAAAGGGTCGGATCTTTGCGGGAAAATGGGAATGCACGGGCGGTTGCGCTCTTGCAGGCGATACCTCTATCTCCGCGGCAATACGCGAGGTAAAGGAGGAGCTTGGACTCACACTTTTGCCCGAGGACGGCGAGCTCTTCAAAAGATACAGAAGGGAATACCCCTTGTGGGCGCGCGCTATATGCGATGTCTGGGTGTTCAGAAAGAATTTTGAGCTTTCGGATATGAAGCTTCAGTCCGAGGAGGTCAGCGAAGCGAAATTTGTGAGCGCGGATGAGCTGCTCGAAATATTCGGAAGCGGCTCTTATAAAAAAAGATACGAATATCTCCCCGCGCTTGTAAAGAAATATATACGTAAATAATAGAATTAATATAAATTGAATCTGTTGAATTTAAGGAAGAATTTTGTATGGGACTAGCAGAGCTTTTCCTTGTGGCGGTCGGACTTTCGATGGATGCGTTTGCCGTTGCCGTTTGCAAGGGACTCAATATGAGCAAAATAAACTATAAAAGAGGAGCGCTTATCGCTCTCTTTTTCGGCGTTTTTCAGGCACTTATGCCCCTTATCGGTTGGATACTGGGGGTACAGTTTGAGGAATATATCGTATCGGTGGATCATTGGGTCGCTTTTGTTCTTCTCGGATTCATCGGCGGAAAAATGATAGCCGAAGCCTTTGAAAAGGACAAGGAGGAGTGCGACTGTCAGGATAAATTCAGCATAGGCGAGCTCTTTGTTCTTGCGATAGCGACAAGCATAGACGCTCTTGCGGTCGGGATCACCTTTGCGCTTATTGCGCCGAGCATCGGTATAGGAGGCGCGGTCACACTTATCGGCGTAACGACCTTTTTACTCTCTCTTGTCGGAGTTATCATCGGAAATAAATTCGGAGCAAAATACAAAAAGCGCGCCGAGCTTGCGGGAGGTATAATTCTCTGCCTTATGGGGCTGAAAATACTTCTCGAGCATCTTGGAATCATAAGCTTTTAAATAAATTCAACTTTTGAGCTGTTACGGAGGAAAATAAAATGGCAGGAACAAAAATGCACAGCGAAATTCTCGAAAATCCGAGAGTTATAGCAGGACTTGAAAAAGCAAACAAGGAAACTCTCGTCTCTCTTGCAAACGAGCTTAAGGCTCGCGGAGTAAAGCATATCACCTTTGCGGCAAGAGGAACTTCCGACCATGCATCTATATACGGTCAGTATCTTATGACTATTCTCGGCGGCAAGGTGGCCGCTCTTGCAACACCCTCGGCTCTTACTGTGTACGGAGGAGAGCCTCAGTTTTCGAAGGACGATCTTGTTATCGGCGTTTCGCAGTCGGGCGCGGCAGAGGACGTGCTCTCGGTAATCGAGGCTGGTAAAAAGGGAGGCGCCGTAGTAGTCGCTATAACGAATCACGCGGACAGCAAAATGGCAAAGGCGGCAGAATGGCATCTCGACTGCGCGGCAGGCGAGGAATACGCTCTTGCGGCTACGAAGACCTTTATAGGCGAGATAGGACTTATCTGCCTGCTTGCGGCATACTGGTTTGACAACAGCGAGCTTCTTGAGTCCTTCAGAAAGCTTCCCGAGATTCTCTCGGAAACAGTTGCTCAGCTTGAAAACAGCATAGAAAATATCGCACAGAGATATATCTACTCAAACGACGGATTTATCCTCAGCAGAGGAATATCCTATCCCATCGCGCTTGAGGCTTCGCTCAAGGTGCAGGAGACCTGCTTTATAAGAATGAAGGGATATGCCGTATCCGATTTCTATCACGGACCCTTCGCGCAGGTCGATAAGGGTACAGCGGTCATCGTTTACGCGCCCGAAGGAAAGGCTATAAAGGACAACCTTGCAGTTATCGACCGCCTTACGGGAATGGAGGTCGATCCTCTCGTCGTTACCGATTCAAAGGAGATCGCGGAAAAGTACAGATTCTCCTGCCTGCTTCCCTCGACGGGTAACGAATTTACGTCGGTTTTCGTAATGGCTGTTTTCGCGCAGCTCTTCTCTGAAAAGCTGTGCACGCTGCGCAACCTCGATCCCGACGTTTCGAGAAACCTGAAGAAGGTTACGGTTACGAAGTAATATATGAAAATTTCAGTAATAACCGAAAAAGAAAAGAATATATTCAAAAGCGGCTATCCTATGATAGTCCCTTTTCTTGTCACCGAATACTACGACGGCCTTGAGATAGAGGTTTATTCGGGCGTGAAGAGCTTCTCAAAAAAACTCGTAAAAAGGTACGGAAAAGAGATCTTTTCGGATGAAGCACTCACCATTCTTACCGATGAACTCGAAAAATACGCCGACCTTCACGGATATGAGGGCGAAAAGCACGAAAGACTCCGCTGGTACCACTCCTTTTCGATGAGAAGCGCGGAAAATCTCGACACCTCGGCTATTTTGCCGTCGAGCGTAAAGATCGAGGAGGATGTCTGCATAAACCGTACGACGCTTGAGGTCGGCGAAAATCTCGAAAAGAATATACCGATGTTTGCGACTATCGCAGACGGACAGATAGTTTCAATGGCGTGCGTAAACGAGTACAGCGAGGGTCAGAGAATGCTCGAAATTACTGTAGAGACCTCGCCCGCATACCGCAAAAAAGGCTATGCGCGCTCAAATACCGCCGCTCTTGCAAAATATCTTATCGAAAACGGATACAGCGTAGCCTACTGTTGCAGCCGCTATAATATCGGCTCGGAGCGTATTGCCCGCTCGCTCGGATTTGACTACGTCGGCAGGTTTTACGCGTATAATGCGTATAAGAAGAATTAGTATAAAACAACAGCGTGATGCTTTTTAGGCGGCACGCTGTTTTGCTTTTTTCTCTTCAGTAAAGTTTTTGAAGTTCTTAGAAACTTTTTTCAAAAAGTTTCTAAGCGGGTTCCAAGGGCAGAGCCCTTGACGTCGACACCCGGTTATTTCTTTTCAATGAGATAAAAATAAGGAGAGGTGGGGGAATTCATAAGATTGAATCGGGCAGCGCAGTAGCTTTTGCGCTCAAGCCTTGCGAGGATGTCGCCGATCATTATACCCTCCTCGGCACCCTCGGAGTGACCGGGGTAGACGGCGATAAGGAGCGCGCCGTCGTCGTCAAGAAGACGTATTGCAGCTTCGATTGCGGGGAGAGTCGTTTCAAAATGCGTTCTGACAGTCTTGTCGCTGCCGGGAAGCCAACCGAGATTGAACATTCCGACGCAGATCGGCTCTTTGACGTATTTTTCGCTGTTGTGGTGCGAGTCGAGGATAAGAGTATAGTTTTGAGGAGCGTTTTCGCTTTCAAGGAGAGCTTTTGTGCTGTCAAGCGCGGCCTGCTGTACGTCGAAGGCGTAGACCTTTCCGCTTTCGCCGACGGCTTTGGAAAGCCAGAGCGTGTCGTGACCGTTGCCCATGGTGAAATCAACGGCAACGCCGCCTTCTTTTATGTGAGGTATAAGAAAATTCTTTTCGGTTGTTTTGAGGTCGAGCATGTTTTTAGTCCTTTCGGAAATGAATTTTGAAGTTTTTATTATATGTCGAGGGGGAGAACCATCGCAAACGCCGAAGTTTTATATTTCGGTGTGCCGAAATATTCCACTTACCACACCATCCCCTCTCCTTGTCTCGGTATATTTTGCTAATTATGGGAAAGATCTGTCGCCGAAGGCGACTGAGAGGGCATTTGTGACCTATTTTCCAACGCAGAAGCGTCCGAATATATCCTTCACGATGTCCTCGGATACCGTGCGTCCGTCGATCTCACCGAGCGCGGACATCGCTTCCTCAATGTCAAGACCGGCAACGTCGGGAGTGTAGCCTGAGCTCAGAGCGTTTATCGCGTTTGTCAGAGACTCTGCGGCGCGGTCGAGCGAGGCTCTCTGACGGGCGGAGGATACGATAGCGTCGCTGTCATAGTCGATCTCGCCCTCAATGAATAGCGATTCGATCTCTTTTGTGAGGATCTCCGAGCTTTCGGCATATTTTGCGCTCATTGATATCGTTTTGTCAAAGCCCGAGGTGTCAAGCTCGAATTTCTTTTCAAGGTCGGATTTGTTTATGAGAGCTATTTTCGCGCACGAGAGCCTTGATACTATCTCGCAGACCCGGCGGTCCTCGTCGGTGGCTTCCTGCGATCCGTCGAAAACGGCGATGACAAGTCCTGCACGCTCAAGTGCTGAGATGCTTCGCTCAATTCCGAGCTTTTCGATCTCGTCCTTGCCCTCGCGGATCCCTGCGGTGTCGCAAAGACGGAGGATTATTCGTCCGAGAGAAACGCTTTCTTCGATAGAATCGCGCGTTGTTCCTGCGGTGTCGCTTACGATGGCGCGGTCGCTTCCGAGAAGAAGGTTCAGAAGCGAGGATTTGCCCGTGTTCGGACGCCCTGCAAGGACGGTGTATATTCCTTCGTTTATCGCTTGCCCCATTTTGTAGGTGGAAGCGAGATCGGTTATATCGGTATGGATACCTTCGAGCCTTTCTGCCATTTCCTCGGGAGAAATATCGGCAAGATCCTCGTCGGGATAGTCTGCAAAAACGTAAGCCGATGAAACGAGAGTGAGAAGGGAACTGTATATTCCTTTGATTTTCGTCGAAAGCACACCTTTTCTGTGAGAGCGCGCGAGGTCAAGCTTGTCCTTTGTTTCGGCGTCTATCGTGTTGATTATGGCTTCTGCCTCGGTCAGACCAAGCTTCCCGTTTATAAAAGCGCGCTTTGTAAATTCTCCCGGACCTGCGGGTGATGCGCCTGCGGCAAAGACCGCTTTGAGCACCTCTTCGCTGACGAGAATTCCGCCGTGACAGTATATTTCTGCGCTGTTTTCGCCGGTATATGAGTGAGGTGCCTTGAAAAAGACAGCCATACCGTCGTCTATCTGACGTCCTGCCGATACGATATCGCCTCTGATAAGACGGCCGGGCGCGTAATCTGTTATTTTTTTGCCGCTTGCGGGAAGAAAAACGCGATCAAGAATGTCAAGAGCGTCCTCGCCCGAAATGCGTATTACCGCGATAGCACCGCGTCCATACGGCGTTGATATCGCCGCAACAGATGAAAAATCCATAAATATCTCCAAGTAAAATTGATACGAATTTATTATAACAATGAAAATTTGCTATGTCAATAAGGAATTTGCAAAAATCTATTTACAAAACGCCGTAAATGTTATATAATAAACTAGATAAATTTTTAAATAAATCAAATACGGAGGAAACAAAATGGTTTACGAAAATCTTTCGCTTCTTACACAGCGTGACGCAGAGGTAGCTTCGGCAGTTAAAAAGGAGCTTGAGCGTCAGCAGAATTCTATCGAGCTTATCGCGTCCGAAAACTTCGTTTCGGAGGCTGTAATGGCGGCAAACGCAAGCGTACTTACAAACAAATATGCAGAGGGATATCCCGAAAAGCGCTATTACGGCGGTTGCGAGTGCGTTGATATCGTTGAAACTATCGCTATCGAGCGCGCAAAGAAGCTTTTCGGAGCTGAATTTGCAAACGTTCAGCCTCATAGCGGTGCGCAGGCAAATACTGCGGTATACGTTGCACTTCTTCAGCACGGCGACACAGTTATGGGAATGAGTCTTGCAGACGGTGGACACCTTACACACGGAAGCCCGGTAAACTTCTCGGGAATAAATTACAACTTTGTTTCCTACGGCGTAGACCCCGAGACCGGTCTTATAGATTACGATAAGGTAGAGGCTCTTGCACTTGAATGTAAGCCGAAGCTTATCGTTGCGGGTGCATCCGCTTATCCGAGAGTTATAGACTTTGCCCGCTTTGCCGAGATTGCAAAGAAGGTCGGCGCATATTTTATGGTAGATATGGCTCATATCGCAGGTCTTGTTGCGGCAGGCGTGCATCCCTCGCCCGTACCTTATGCAGATATAGTTACAACAACTACACATAAAACACTCCGCGGACCGAGAGGCGGTATGATACTCTGCAAGGAGGAGCTCGGACCGAAGATCAACAAGGCAATATTCCCCGGTACACAGGGCGGACCTCTTATGCACACTATCGCGGCAAAGGCAGTATGCTTCGGCGAAGCACTTTCCGATGAATTCAAAGCCTATCAGCAGCAGATCGTACGCAACGCAAAGGCTCTTTCCGAAAGACTTCTTGCAAACGGCGTAAATCTCGTTTCGGGCGGCACGGACAACCATCTTATGCTCGTTGACCTTCGCGGCAGAGAAACGACCGGTAAGGAACTCGAAACACGCCTCGACAGCATAGGAATTACGGTAAACAAGAACGCCGTACCGAACGATCCTCGCAAGCCCTCGCTTACAAGCGGTATCAGAGTAGGTACTCCTGCGGCTACAACAAGAGGACTTGTAGAAGAGGACTTCGTCGTTGTTGCAGACATTATCACAGCGGCTATCGGTGAAGATTTCGAAGAAAAGAAGGAAGAGCTTCGCGCAAAGGTTGCATCTATCTGCGCAAAATATCCCCTTTATAACTGATTTTAATTAAAACAGAACTGTTTTGGGTTCTGTCAAAGTGCAGATAAAAACGATTGACCGGACTGAGGAAAGGAGAAAACCATCTCAAACGCCGAAGTTTTTCCCCTTTCCTCAGACTCCTATCCCTTTTCCTTGGATAAAAGCTTTTCTTTTATTATTTTTTCTTCAGTCCAACAGAACCGTTTTGGGTTCTGTTTTATGTTATAATCAAAAATAAAATCAAAAGGATGGTAAGTATTATGGCACTCTTTCATATACAGTTTCACTCGGAAGCACTCAGAATGGCGGCAGCCCTTGACGTAATTATTCCGCAGAAATCAAGCTCACTTATAGGAATGACGACAAACGCAGAGGAAAAATGCAAAACGCTCTACCTTCTTCACGGTCTGTCGGATGACCAAACGATATGGCAGAGAAGAACCTCGATAGAACGCTATGCGGCAGAGAAAAATCTCGCAGTTGTAATGCCCTGCGCGGCAAAAAGCTGGTATACCGATATGGTGCACGGCGACGCGTATCAGACCTATATCACAAAGGAAGTACCCGCATACTGCAGATCGGTCTTCCGCTGTATGAGTGATAAGAGAGAGGATAATTTCGTTGCAGGACTTTCGATGGGCGGATACGGCGCACTTAAGATGGCACTTTCCTCTCCGGATGAATTTGCAGGCGTTGCAAGCTTCTCGGGCGCAATAGACGTGTCGAATAACAGATACGCGACAAGAGAATATTGGAGCGATATTTTCGGAGATATAAATTCTATAGCAGGATCGAAAAACGATGTTTATACCCTGATAAAGGAAGCCGCAGAAAGCGGAAAGCAGCTTCCCAAGGTATATCTCTGGTGCGGACTTCAGGATTCGCTTATAGACGATTCGAGACGCGCAAAGGAGCTTTTTGAAAAGTACGGATACGAGCTTTCGTACAGCGAAACGGACGGAAATCACTCGTGGTTCTACTGGGACAGAGAGATACAGAACGCTATTAAATATCTTATTTGACATTCCGGGTCCCTTGCTTTAAGGCAAGGGACTTGCTTTTTATAAAAAATAATATAAATAAGTTAAATTTTTACAATTTATGTATATCTTTAATCCGATTATAGTGTATAATTATAATATCTGTAATTATGTGGATTTTTAAATACAATGTCCGAAACGGAGAAGGATAATATGGGACTTATTACAAAGCTGTTCGGTACTTACAGCGAACGAGAAATAAAGAGAATAATCGGTACTGTGGACGAGATAGAATCTCTTGCCGATAAATATGCAAATATGCCCGAGGACGAGCTTCGCGCTATTACGCCTGTCCTTAAGGAACGCCTTGAAAACGGAGAAACGCTTGACGATATTTTGCCCGATGCCTTTGCGGCGGTAAGAGAAGCGGCTGACAGAGTGCTCGGAAAGCGCCCCTTCAGAGTGCAGCTTATAGGCGGTATAATTCTTCATCAGGGAAGAATTGCCGAAATGAAAACGGGCGAAGGTAAGACTCTCGTGGCGACTCTCCCCGCATATCTTAACGCGCTGACAGGCAAGGGCGTTCATATCGTAACGGTAAACGAATATCTTGCAAGCACGGGCGCGGATGAGATGGGCAGAGTTTACGCTTTCCTCGGTATGACGACCGGACTTATACGTCACGGACAGACAAAGAAGGAAAAGCAGGCTGCATATAACTGCGATATCACGTACGGTACCAATAACGAGTTCGGATTCGATTATCTTCGTGATAATATGGTCGTTTATAAGGAAGATCTCGTGCAGAGAGAGCGTGCGTTTGCCATCGTAGACGAGGTCGACTCGATACTTATAGACGAGGCAAGAACTCCGCTTATCATTTCGGGTATGAGCGAAAAATCGAGCGAAATATACGAGATAGTAGAGGCATTCGTGTCCAAGCTCCGTATGTTCAAGATGAAGGAAATAGACGCAAAGCAGTCGACAGACGAGCTTGACGTTGACCCGCAGGCTGACTATATCGTTGACGAAAAAGCGGGCTCAGTAATGCTTACCGCAAAGGGTATAAAGAGAGCGGAGGCTCACTTCGGACTTGAGAACTATTCGGATGCGGAGAATACAAATCTCGCAAATCATATCAATAAGGCACTTAAAGCGCACGGCGTTATGAAAAACGGCGATAACTATATCGTAAAGGACGATAAAGTTATGATAGTTGACTCCTTTACGGGAAGAATTATGCCCGGACGCCGCTATTCGGACGGTCTTCATCAGGCAATCGAGGCAAAAGAGCACGTTAAGATAGAAAAAGAGAACAGAACTCTCGCGTCTATCACCTTCCAGAACTATTTCCGTATGTATAAAAAGCTCTCGGGTATGACGGGTACGGCTCTTACAGAGGATGAGGAATTCAGAGAAATATACGGTCTTGACGTTGTCGAGATTCCAACAAACAAGCCGATGATAAGAATCGACCATAACGACGTCGTATATAAATCGGTCAGAGGCAAGTTCAGAGCGGTCATAGAGCAGATAAAAGAATGTAACGCAAAGGGACAGCCTGTTCTTGTAGGTACGGTTTCGGTTGAAAAATCCGAGGTGCTTTCCGAGCTTCTTAAAAGAGAGGGCATAAAGCACACCGTTCTTAACGCGCGCCATCACGAAAAGGAAGCTGAGATCGTTGCTATGGCGGGTAAGCTCGGCAAGGTTACGATATCGACAAATATGGCAGGCCGTGGTACTGACATTATGCTCGGCGGAAATCCCGAGTTCCTCGCAAAGCAGGAAATGCAGCGTATGGGATACGAGGATAATATTATAGGTCTTGCCGCAGGTACCTCTCTCAAGGTAGAGCCTGAGGTGCTTGAGGCGAGAAAGGTCTTCCACGATCTTATGGATAAGTACAAGGAAGAGATAGCGCCCGAGGCAAAGCAGGTCTGCGAGGCGGGAGGTCTTTTCATAATCGGTACGGAGCGTCACGAAAGCAGACGTATAGACAATCAGCTCCGCGGACGCTCGGGACGTCAGGGTGACCCGGGTGAGTCGAGATTTTTCGTATCTCTCGAGGACGATCTTATGCGACTCTTCGGCGGTGAACGTATATACCGTATGATGGACACTCTCGGTCTGGACGAGGATACTCCCATAGATGCAAAGCTCCTCTCAAATACTCTTGAAAATGCACAGAAGCGTCACGACAGCGCGAACTTTGAAAGAAGAAAGAACGTGCTCGTGTATGACGATATAATGAATCAGCAGAGAACTCTCATATACGCACAAAGACGTGACGTGCTTGACGGCGCGGATA
The DNA here is from genome assembly GCA_017532425.1 of Clostridia bacterium. GTDB lineage: Bacteria > Bacillota > Clostridia > Oscillospirales > CAG-272 > SIG672. The sequence continues at coordinate 21,288 of JAFXJH010000118.1, forward strand.
TTTCCGAAAAGATAAAAGAGATGATAGAGCAGTTTGTGCAGTCTTCGATCGATTTCTACTGTGCGGAGGATGACAGTTCGAAGTGGAATATCGACGGTCTGCGCGAGGATCTCAAGGGCTTTATTATCACAGACGAGGACGAAGACCTCTCGGCAGAGGCTCTCAGCGCGCTTAAGAGAAGCGCTCTCGAGGAGCTTGTCACAGAAAAGGCTCTTGATATATATGCAAAGAAGGACGATATCATCGGACACGATCTTATGCGTGAATTTGAAAGAAGAATACTTCTGCGCAGCGTTGACCGTCAGTGGATGGAGCATATCGACGCTATGGCAGACCTTCGCGACGGCATAGGACTTCAGTCTGCGGCACAGCGTAACCCGGTTATCGAATACCGTATCGCGGGAAGTGAAATGTTCGAGCAGATGATCGGTACTATCCGCGAGGATACCGTAAAGGCTGTACTCTCGCTCAGACCCAATCAGGAGGTAGAGCGTAAGAAGGTTGCCGTTGTTACGGGCGAAGGCTTTGCGGGCGGCGCGGGCGAAAAGAAGGCAAAGCCGAAGAATACACCCGTGCGCAAGGTCAAGGTAAATCCCAACGATCCCTGCCCCTGCGGAAGCGGCAAGAAATATAAAAAATGCTGCGGTATGAACGACGACTGATTTTGATTTTTTAACGATTTTGTTTAGCCGATAATTTCGGCGTGGAGAAAAATATGGGATTCGGACTTCTCTTTTTCGGATTTATGATGATGCTTGATACCGGCTGGACGGTAAGTGAGACGTATGGGATAGGACTTGACGTTTTTCCCGATATTCTCGGATATATTTGTATGTACAGATCGATGAAGCATCTTCGCAAAAGCTCAAAGGATCTTAATATTTTTGCGTGGATAACCGTAGCTCTTTCGGTTTTGGGCGGCGTTTTGCTTGTCGGACAGATAGCGGCATCCGTGATGCGCTTTGTCTATCCCGCGGGACTTGAGGATGCAGGACTCTTTATTATGATCTGCGGATACGTTAAAAATCCGATCATGCTTGCGGCTATACTTTTCCTTACAAGCGGACTTAGGGAGGTCGCAAATTCTGTCGGCCTTTACCCGCTTGCAAAGAAAACTACCGTGGTTTCAGTGGTTTCGTCGCTTTATTATCTCATTCAGAGCGTATTTACAATTACCTCGGCGGGGAATATAGCAGTACCGTCGTTTGTCTTCTTCGGAGCGGCACTTCTTTTCTACGTTCAGCTTATTATGATGCTCGCGCTGATCTTCTCCTATTACCGTCAGGTCGGATACGAGGGAGAGGATACCTCGGTAAAAGAGCATCCGCTTGAAAAGCTTCGCAAAAAGCTGAAGAACGCGGCAAACGAAGAAGACGATGATGATTAAAGATACTATAAAAGGGAGCAAGCTTAAATGACACCTTCTGAACTCGGAATGAAATATTTGCTTTGGGGAATCGTGTTTATAATGAACCCCAATATAAATATAGTTGATATCCTTCCGGATTTTATCGGATGCCTGTTTATAATGAAGGGGCTTTATAACGTTTCGCAGATATTTCCGCATTTTAACGATGCGTCGGTGTATTTTCGTAACTTCGCGATAGTATCTGCCGCTAAAACGGTATCTCTGCCCGTGCTTTTCATAGTTTCGGCGTCAGAAATAACCTGGCTTCTGCTTCTCTCGTTCGTTTTCGGATGCCTTGAAATATTCTACGGAATAATGTCCTTCTCCTCACTTTTCGAGGGACTTTACTACAGCGCGGAGAGAGGCGCGGGCGGCGCAATATTCAGCGGATATGAAAAAATAAGAACGCTTACGATATTCTTTATATGCTTCAAGCCGCTTGCATCCTTTTTGCCTGAGATCACAAGTCTTTCAAGCGGTGACTACGGCACGGTTACCGAAAACGGTGTCGTAAACTACGCAAAATTCAGACTTCCGCTGATGGTCGCCTTCTTCGTGATAGCTCTTGCGTTTGGCATAGTATGGTACGTACTTATGCGCAGATATCTGAAAAGGGTACTTTCGGATGACGAATATATGTCGTCGCTTTGCGAAAAGTATTACAGATTTAAGGAGGACAGCCCGCAGCTTGTTGAAAGACGTATAGTGCTTTCATCCGTGCTTCTTTTTATGGCGGCGGCGATATGCTCTCTTGAAATAAAGCTCGACGGAATAAATTATATTCCTCATATGATAGGCGCGGTATTTTTCATACTCGCATTTGCAAGGGTAAGAAAAATATTCGGTAAACAGGCACGCGTCGGAATTATACTGTCTTCTATATATACCGCGCTTGCATCGTTAAGCTGGGGATTTTCCTTTTTCTTTACCAAAAAATATATAATATCCTCGTCAACAGAGGTCGGACTTGCCCTCGGATATGGCGAGCAGATCGCGGCATATCTCGGCTCAAACGAAGAAATAACAAGAAGCTTCACCGTGATGTGCGCCCTTTACGCGATAGAAACGCTCTCCTTTATAGCGGTAGTTATATTTGCGGGCAAGATACTTTCAAAGGTGCTTATAAGACACGGTGGTAAGCCGATATACGAGCTCGGTCAGTGCCACGATATGAGGGTCATACTTCGCTCGACGGCGCTTGAAAGAATGTGGATAGGTATTACTGTGGCTTTGGGCACGCTCTCTTCGATCCTCGGAGTTTGTCAGCTTGTTTTTGTAACGGCTGATATTAACCTCTGGGTGCCCGACCTTGCACTTCGTATCTGTTGGGTGATAATTTTTGTGCTTGCCTGCGACAAGATAAAGGAATCTGTAAAGGAAAAGTATATTTATATAAAAGCCGACGAAAAAGATCTGTAATATAAGATCTTTGTGGCATATTTGGCATAAAATCACTTGTTTTACAAAAACTTTGGTATTCACATTTTGATGTAAAAGGGTTATAATTTCGTTATACAGTAAAACGAAAGGACGAAAAATAACCTTGAATATAATTGAAATAAACGAAAATTCCATGCTGATAGTGCTCGGAAAAGGCGAGATCGGGAAATATCTTCCGATGACCGATTTCGATATTTCAGACAGAGCGAGCAGAATGGCTCTGCGCGATATGATATCGGAGCTGACAGATGGCAAGGACAGAGGCAGAAGAGTGCGCCTCGATATGCTCGGAAAAAGCGAGAAAGAGATAAATATATTCTGCACCTTTGGCGAAAATGAAAATACATAAAATAAACTGAAACGGTGACGAAAAATGACTTGGCAAGAGCTTGAAAACAAATGCGGTGGCTGTAAACGCTGTCCGCTCGGAGATACGCGCACAAACCTCGTTTTCGGATGCGGAAACAAAGAAGCGAAGCTGATGTTTGTCGGCGAAGCTCCCGGCGGAGATGAGGATCGTCAGGGAATACCCTTCGTCGGAGCGGCGGGAAAGCTTCTTGATAAATATCTCGAGGCTGTCGGAATAGACAGAAGCGAGGTCTACATAGCGAATATACTGAAATGCCGTCCTCCGAGAAACCGCGATCCGCTCCCCGAGGAGCAGGACGTCTGCATAGAATATCTGCGTGAGCAGGTCAGGCTTATAAAGCCGAAGATGATAGTATGTCTCGGCAGAATATCGGCGATGCGTCTGATATCTCCCGAGTACAGAATAACGAAAGAGCATGGAAAATGGGTGAAAAAGGGGCAATACGATATGACCGCCGTTTATCATCCGTCGCTTCTTCTGCGCGACGCGAGCCGCAAGGACGAAATGCTCGCCGATATGATGGAAGTTGCGAGAAGATATAATGAGATAAAATAAAAAACAAAAAAGATACGGATCTGAAAGATCCGTATCTTTTTTGCTTCGCGAAAAGGGGAACTCAGCCCTTTGGGTGAAGTTTAATTTTACGTCGTATGGGAGGGGCTTGCTCCTCCCATTTATATAAGGTTTAGTACTGTACGAACATACATAAAACGCGATTATGAGCCTTTGACCGTTATTTAGAAAGGCGGTTCTCAAGTGCGGAGAGACCGCGCTCGTATGCGAGAAAGAGGCTCGAGCTTGGGTCTATCTCAAATGGGTCGCCGGTTATCATTTCGCATATTTTGGCAAGAACGCTCGGATTTTTCACGGCGAACGGACCGATAAGCTGTGTGCCGATGAAATTGCCCGAGATAATTCCGTCAGAGGCAGAGACCTTGTCGTTTCCAAGCTTGTCGCCGAGGATGCAGTTTAGCATGGGAGTGTCGATACCGCTGTAGATTGCGGAGGTGTTGATGAATCCGATGAGCTTTTCACCAAAAATATTGCTGTCGTCGGTCAGAACGTCGCCTGCAAAACGCTTGTCGGTGAATATCTCGGAGACGTAGGAAAACGCACCGAGAGCATCGTAGGTGCTGTCTTTAAGCTTCAGCACACTTCCGAAAAGAGCCATCGCATTTCCTGTGGCAAGCAGACACTTTCCCGATGAAATGTACTCGCAAAGAGCATCCTTGATAGGTAAAAGCCTTCTTACGGCTTCGATAAGATTCTTTTCTGTGCCCGAGCCGACGTAGATAAAATCGAAGTTTGAAAGCTCGATAGTCTCGCCGCTGAGAGTCTCAAGCTCGGTTACGCTTGCGCTGTATCCGCGGCAGGAGAGCTGTTTTTCTATGATCTTTACATTTCCGTATTCTCCGTAAAGCGAGAGAAGTTTCGGAAAAAGATGAAGTAATTTGATTTCTTTCATATCTTTAGTACCTTAAATAGATTTATGTTATATTTGATCGTTTAATATTTCGACGCGGCTGAAAAGCTTGTCCTTGTCGGAGAAGCAGGTAATGGCGTAGAGTTTGCCGTCGCTCGGAGCGGCTATTTCCTTCGCCATTTCGTCGAGGTCGGGAATTACCTTGATCTTTGAGGGATCGATCTTTGTCATCTCAAAACGAGTGGCAAGGTCGTAGGCGTAGTTTCCGCAGAGAAGGATCTTTTCGGCAGTTGAATTTTCAAGCTTTTCAAAGCTGATATCCCAAAGCCAGCTCGTTTCGGAGGTGTAGTATTTTCTGCTTATGGCGTCAACGATTATCGCAAGCGTGAATTTTTCCTTGGAGGCACAGACGTACTCAAGACTCTGATTGTAGGAGGTCGAGTTTTCGTGCTTGGAGGTAATGAGCATACCCTCGTTTTCGCCTGCCTTGAAGCGGACGACTCTGCCGTTTTTCATAATAAAGGAGCTGAGCGAGGAGGCTATCTTTTCGTGAGGAATTCCGACGATGCTGCATACGGCAAATGCTGTGCAAAGATTGTAAACGTTGTAACGGCTTGCAAATGCAAGATCGATGCTCTCTCCGCAGATCGAGATGCGCTTGCTTTCAAGATCGGCGCTGTCTACAAGGTACTTGGGCTCGGCGGAGGCATATCCGCAGGACTCACAAGAGAATTTTCCGAGGTGCGCGTAGTGGAAATATTCGTAGGCAAGAGAATTTCCGCACACAGGGCAATATGTGCAGTCGTTGTAGAGAGCGTCTGTCTCGCTCGTGCAGTAGGCGTTTTTCGCCATTGCGAAGTAGCAGACCTTGTCACGCTTGTGACCGAGCATAGAAACGATAGGATCGTCGGCGTTGAGAAGAAGCTCGGCATTCGGGATAAGATCGACGGCTTCCTTTATGATGTCGTATATCCAGAAGGGATGAACGTTTCGCGTAAGCTGATCTCTGTATAGATTGGTTACGGCAAAATGCGTGGGCTTTATGTGTCTGAACGTATGGCGCGCATAACGCTCGTCGCTTTCAAGGACGACGACGTCGCCGCAAACTCTGCCGCGAAGGTCGGAGTTTTTGAGAAGAAGGGTGGTTACGCCCTCGATCTGGTTGCTGCCCTCTTTGTTCCAGACCACCTTGAGACCGTTTTCGCTCATAACGTTTGCGATCATTTCGACGGTAGACGTTTTTCCGTTCGATCCGGTGACGGCGATCACGTATTTCGGAAGGGATATTTTTTGCAGGATGTTCGGGCAAAGCTTAAGGACGATCTTGCCGGGAAGGCTTGACCCTTTGTTTACAAGCTTTCCGACAAAAGCAAGGAGCTTGCAGAGTAAGATCATTAAAAATTTCATAGTTTTATACCTCGTATTGTACACGGCTGAATGCCAAATTGTGCTACGGATAATTATAACATATAAAAGGAGTATTTACAACATGAAAATGAAATATTTTTACCGCGAGACGGTAAATGTCGTGCAGAAAGGAAGTGCGATATTTTGCCGATTCGGGAGAAAAACAAAATATTTTTGGCATTAATCAAATCTTAATATATTCTTTATCCGGAATTAAGAAAGTGTTATTGACAATTTTTTTATAAAATGATACCATATTTACAGAAACAGTAAAAGAAAACCGCGGTAAATAAGTTGTATCAAAATAAATCAGAAAAGGAGAAAAAACAATGAAATTCAAAAAGGTTTTAGCATTATTCTTGACGGTGACAATGTTAGTATCATTTTCAACTATGTTTGTAACGGCAAGCTCAGACTCTGCCGACTATACTAAGTCGTGGGTAAACGTCGGCGAAACTATACAGATTTCCGTTGGTTCGGGATTTTCTTCGGTATCGTGGATCAGCAACAACCATAATATAGCTACGGTAAGCGAAACGGGCGAAGTTACAGGAGTTTCAAGCGGTATAGCAACGATAATTACTAACTGTAAATATGCAAACGGCAATTCGAAAACATTTACAACCTACATTACGGTCTACGACAATCGCGGAATTGTCGAAGGCACGGAATATAATATAATGAACGCTCAGACGAAGACCGTATTATCGCTTGCCGACAAAAATCTTAAAAGCAACCCGGAAATAAACGCAGCTGAATGCTCCAGATCTTCACTCAAACAATGGGTACTTACACAGCAGTCAACGGGATTATATACTATTGAAAACGACTACGCTTCTGCATATATGGGAAAAAGCAGCGGAATGTGTGTGAATTCAGATGTAAGCGCCGTGCGTATCAGGACATTAGGTTCGAGCAAAACTCATTTTGAAATAAGACGAATCAACGAGGAACCGTACGAGGGACTGTATCTTATATGCTACGGCTCAAAATATCTTGCTGCTACCTCCGATTTTACTGTCGAACTTACATCTACACTTAGCAGCGCGTGCTACTGGTCTTTCTCCCGTGTAAGAAGAGGGGATGTAAATCTGATTGCGTTTAATTATACAAACGGAGATAAACATTTTGATTCCAGAGTAGCAAACTATGATGCTATGGAAGCGTTTGCAATAAACAGTTACTCTCCCTCTTATTTTATTAATATGACTTCAACAGACGCTAAAGATCTTTTGATGAAGGGTAGTGTGTTTATTTTCATGGGTCATTATAACGGCGCAGGCGGAGAAAACGGAAGTCTTTGCTTCTATAAATTCAGAGGAGCAGATAACGGCAGAATAGCAGTATCTGAGAATTCTGCAGACGGCAACATATATTCTATATACGGTCTGAGTCCGAACGGAAGTAATGCGCTGGCAACACTCAGGTGTGCACTGTATCTGTCGTGTAATACAGCCGTCGATTACGGAAATACCTCATTGTTAGAGGCAACGTACAACGAAGGCGCACATTTCGTTCTTGGTACTACCGCACCTGTGAATTCAAATGATTCGACAAACTTTCTTGAAGGATTTTTGCACGGTGTTAGTATGAATTATACGGTTCTTGATTGTGTTATAGAGGGTTTCGTCACTTCGGGAAATAACGTAGATTTCGCTGACGGAAGCAGAGGACATTACCCTGCAGAATATAAGGGAGACGTAAATCAGTATTTAAATTAACGTAAAACGCGATTTGACATTATAAAATATTTAAAATGTAGAGAAAGGAAAAAATATGAAAAAAACAGTATCGCTGATCTTAGTGTTAATCATGCTGTTTATATGTATTACAGCTTGTTCAACAAAAGCAGAAGAAAGCACCGATGATAATAAAACTTCTGTAGATAACACACACCCTATAGATATTATTTTTCTCTACGCGGCAGGAGAAGCGTCTGAAGGCTCGGAAGATTTATTAATAGGCTTCGGACAGGCAGGTGACTACGGTATTAACGACGGATGGATTGATTCAGAACTTAAAATTTATACAGAATTGAAGGACAAACTGAAAACTCCGTTTGACGGTTCTAAAACCTTCGTTTATACAGGAAGTGACAGAACGTACAGAAATATAAATACAAGGGGATACGGATATACTTCGGTAAGATTCGGAAAGTTTTATTGTACCTATGATGAATATATTGAAATAGTCACGGACGAACACACCGATATAAATATGCTTGAGGTTGTCAGATATCTTCACGGAACGGATATTTTAACATATTACCGCAGATCGGTATCTGAAGAAGCGCTTCAAACCGAAATAACTATTGAAGAAGATGTACTCAAAAAAACAGCCGAAGGCTTTGCTTTGAAGATAATCTCAAAAGAGGATCTATCAAAATATGCAGACGGACAAGTTACGTATACTCCGGTAAAAGGTTTGTGCTCAGTCAATTATGACCGTTACATTAACGGATATCTGACAGATGAATCTATAAGTGTATATATTGCTTCGAATGGCGAAATTATGTATTATAGCGCGCCCTTCTTCGGCAAATACGACACTCTTGAAGCCGAACTTACAAAAGAAAAGCTTGATAAAGCTAACAAAAAACTCAGAAACAAAATAGAAGAATTGAGATTGACGAATTTGTCTATGGGAATTTCTCGTGTTGTAACAAGCACATCCGGCGAAGCTTTCCTTAGAATTCCGATAGAGTACGATACCGATGAGGGCAGCAGAATAGGCTATTACGTATATATAAACATTCAGTAAAATAATCATACCCCCCGCGCTACCCGCGCGGGGAAAATTTTTGCCCAAAATCAAATTTCAATTCGCCGTCGCACAAATTTTTCCAAATCTCTTGACATATTTTTTTATCGCTGATATAATATTTTTGAAAATATGTGCATTTGGAGGTAACAACTATGCCACTTATAGATATGCCGCTTGATAAACTTAAGGTCTATCAGGGAAGAAATCCGCGTCCCGCCGATTTTGATGAATTCTGGGACCGCTCGCTTGCAGAAATGAACTCTATCGACCCCGAAGCAGATTTCGCTCCTTACGCTTTCGCTTCAAATATCGCGGATTGCTTCGAGCTTCGCTTTAAATCCACCAAAAATGCAATTATTTACGCTAAATTTGCCCGACCGAAGAATATTACGGGCAAGATCCCCGCAGTGCTGAATTTCCACGGACTTTCGGGCTCGGGTATGTCGTGGAGCTCTATGATGGGCTACGTTTCGCAGGGCTACTGCATCGCATCTCTCGATTGCCGCGGTCAGGGCGGACTTTCGCAGGACGTCGGCGGTGCTTTGGGCACTACCTTCACGACTCCCTTCGTGCGCGGTCTTGACGGAGAGCCCGAGGGACTCCTCTGCCGTGATCTTTTCCTCGATACGGCTATGCTTGCACGTATTATAATGGCTCTTGACTACGTTGACGAGACCCGTATCGGCGTTTTCGGCGGCTCGCAGGGCGGTGCGCTCACTATTGCTTGCGCGGCTCTCGTTCCCGAAATTAAGCTGTGCGCTCCCACATACCCCTATCTCTCGGACTACAAGAGAGTCTGGGATATGGACCTTGACAGAGGCGCATACGAGGGACTTCGTTATTATTTCCGTCACTTCGACCCCACTCACGCAAGAGAAAACGAGATCTTCGAGAAGCTCGGATATATAGATATTCAGTTCCTTGCTCCGAGAATACGCGCAAAGGTGCTTATGCAGACAGGACTTCTCGATACCACCTGTCCGCCCTCCACACAGTTTGCCGCTTATAATAAAATAACCTCCGAAAAAGACGTTATCATCTATCCCGATTACGGTCACGAGGGAATCAAAGGCTCGGATGACGCGACATTCAGCTTCCTTGCACAGCTCTGATAAGCGAGATAGTAATCGAAATTTTGTTTAAATACTCTGTTATCTATGAGGTTTCAGAATGGATAAAAGACTGAACGATATTTTGTGCGGTAAAGAAGCCAACTATCTTTTGCCGTTTTATTGGCAGCACGGCGATCATACGCAGCTGATCCCCGAGCAGATACAAAGGATCTACGACAGCGGCTGCAGGGCCTTCTGCGTAGAGGCGCGTCCGCATCCCGACTTTTTGGGCGAGGGATGGTGGCGCGATATGGATATCATTTTCGAGGAAGCGCAGAAGCGTGATATGAAGGTCTGGCTTCTCGACGACGATCATTTCCCGACGGGCCACGCGGCGGGAATGATAAAGAAAAAATATCCCGAGCTCCGTCAGTGGGAGCTTATAGAGCGTCACGTGGACGTTGTCGGATGCGCTCCCGACACTTCGATACTTGTGAGCCCTGATAATGCCGAAAATATACTTATAGGCGCATACGCCTACAAAGACGCGCGGATAACTTCGAAAGCTGTATTGCTGACAGCGTAGTGGAGCTCACCGACAAAATACACGGGAATTACCTCACTTGGGATATTCCAGAGGGCGTATGGCGAGTATTTTTCTACTACAAGTCGCGCAAAGGCGGCAGACCAGAATATATCGATATGATAAATCCCGAATCGGTCAGAGTGCTTATAGATGCGGTATACGAGGGACATTTTGAGCACTACGCTAAGTATTTCGGCAATACCTTTATGGGATTTTTCTCGGACGAGCCTGAGTTTGGAAATCAGGTCTTCGGTAAAGAAAGATTTGATTTCGGGTTTTACGAGGCGAGAATAGGCAAGCACTCTCTTGCGCTCCCGTGGAATGAGAACGTGCTTAAAAAAATGAAGGAAAAGCTCTCCTTTGACCCGGTTCCTTATCTGAATCTGCTCTGGTACGAGGACGGCGAAAACGGCGACCGCCAGGCAGAAATACGCCACGCGTATATGGATACGGTGACCGAGCTTTACAGCCTCTGCTTCAATAAGCAGATAGCCGATTGGTGTCACGCTCACGGAGTACAGTATATCGGTCATATTATTGAGGATATGAACTGCCATATGAGAGGCGGTGTCGCTCACTATTTCAGAGCGCTTCGCTGGCAGGATATGAGCGGAATAGATATCGTTCTTCATCAGGTAATGCCGGGTATGGCAGATTATCTGCATACCGTGACCTGCGCAACGGGCGTGGGTGCAGGCTCGTTTTACGAGTATATCCTTGCAAAGCTGGGCGCGTCCCTTGCTCACCTCACTCCCGAGATGAAGGGAAGAGCAATGTGCGAGGTCTTCGGTGCATACGGCTGGGGCGAGGACTCGGCTATGATGAAATTCCTTATGGACCATCTGCTTGTCAGAGGAATAAATCATTTCGTGCCTCACGCATTCAGCTCGAAATTCCCCGACCCCGACTGTCCGCCGCATATGGGCGCGGAGGGTCACGACCCGAGCTTCGAGGCGTTTACTTCTCTTATGAAATATACGAACAAGGCGGCGCATATTCTTGCAGATACCACACACAAGGCCAACGCGGCGATACTTTATCACGTGGACGGCGAGTGGGCAAGCAGATACGGCAACGCTTCGAATATGGAACCCGTGGCTACAAGACTGTATGATGATCATATAGACTACGATATCGTGCCTATGGATATAATAATCGAATCGGCAGGCGTAAAGGATAATAAGCTTTGCATAGCTGATGAAAGCTTTGACTGCCTTATCGTGCCGTATGCAGACCATATGCCATCTAAAGAGCTTGAAATGCTTAAAAAGCTTCAGAACTCAGGACTTCCCGTTTGGTTTACAAGAGAAATGCCCGAAAACGCAGACTTTGAAGGTACGGTAGTCGATGAAAACGAGGTCGCTTCAAAAATGAAGGCACTCGGAATGACAGACGTTACAGTTCCCGAAGGATATCCGAAGCTCAGAATATATCACTGCACGCGCGACGGAAACGATATATTTATGTTTGCAAACGAGGATTATAATAAGATCGTCGATACGGAGGTCATTCTCCCGTGCAAGGGCGACTACGCGCGTCTTGATATTCTTAACGATACCTGCACGTCGGGAAGCACAAGTGACGGCAGACTTTATCTGAAGCTTATGCCGAATCAGTCGCAGATAATTGTTTTCGGCGACAAGGCGGGACTCCCCGACGAGATAAAGATCACAGAAAGCGTGATGATATCTCCGAAATTCAGCCTTGAGCTTGCAGAGTGCGAAGATCTTGCAGATTATAAGGCACGCGGCGAGTTTGACAGCTTCTTTAACGTAAACGATCCGAAGTTCGAGCCCGAATTCTCGGGTAAGATGAGATACACCTTCACATTTGATACGAAAAAGGACGCAGGAAAGATATTCCTCGACCTCGGACGCGTCGGACAAAACGCAGAGCTGTATATAAATAACGTAAGCTGCGGAATACGCATATGCGCTCCTTATATGTTTGATATCACGGACGCAGCCGTAGAGGGACAAAATGAGGCTACGGTGATCGTGTCAAACACTCTTGCGCAGAAGGTTAAAGACGGATTTTCATATTTCCTGCAGCTTGCACCGTCAGGTCTGCTTGGCGATATCTATCTAAGATACGCTGAAAATAATTAATATTTAACGAATATTTATTTCATTAATGAAAGGATAAATTATTATGAACAACATTCCAAGAAACGAGCATCCGCGTCCCGACCGAAAGAGAAACGATTGGATAAACCTCAACGGTCAGTGGGATTTTGAGGTCGACAACGCTAAGGTCGGCGTAGAAAAGAAATTCTTCACAAGAGATTCTCTTGATATGAAGATCACAGTACCCTTTTCTCCCGAAAGCGTTCTTTCGGGTGTGGGAATTACCGACTTTATGAACGCAGTATGGTACAGACGTGACCTTGATATCCCTGCAAACTGGGCAGGCAAGCGCGTTATTCTCCATATAGATGCGTGCGACTATGCTACCACCGTTTACGTAAACGGCGAATACGTCGGCGACCACAGAGGCGGCTATACCTCCTTCCAGTTTGATATTACAGACAAGCTGAAGGAAGAAAACAACTATGTAAGCGTATACGTAGTAGACGATATCCGCTCGAATAAGCAGGTTGCAGGTAAGCAGTCTCAGCAGCTCGGCTCATACGGATGCCTTTACACAAGAACGACCGGTATTTGGCAGACAGTATGGCTTGAGGCAGTGGAGAGCGCGTATGTTAAGTCCTATAAGGTATTTGCCAATATCTCGAATCCCTCGGTAGCTCTCGACGTTCTCACAAGCGAAAAGTCTGTAGGCGGTGTACTTGAGGTTGAAGCTTACTACGAAGGCAAGCTTATGGGTAAGGCAAGCTCGACAGTTAACTCTCTTTCGACAACAGTTGATATAGCTCTTGCTGAAAAGCACCTCTGGGAGTGCGGACAGGGCCGTCTTTACGACCTCGTATTCAAGCTCACAAAGGATGGCAAGACAGACGTGCTGAACGGATATTTCGGACTTCGTGAGGTTTCTCTCACAAAGGAGCACGGACTTCAGCTCAACGGCAAGACGGTATTCGGACGCTTCATTCTCGACCAGGGCTTCTATCCCGACGGAATTATCACTGCTCCCACAGACGATGCACTTATCTTTGATATAGAAGCTGCTATGACCTGCGGATTTAACGGCGCAAGACTCCATCAGAAGGTATTTGAGCCGAGATTCCTTTACCACGCCGACAAGCACGGATATATGGTATGGGCAGAAACAGGTAACTGGGGACTCGACCACACTATCGACAACAATATTTACAATTTCCTTCCCGAATGGCTTGAAGAGATCGAGCGCGACTTCTCTCACCCCTCGGTAATCGGTTGGTGTCCTACAAACGAAACGTGGGATAAGTTCGGCAGACAGCAGAGCAATATCTTCCTTGACACAGTTTATGACGTTACAAAGGTCATAGACAAGACTCGTCCGGTAATAACCTCGAGCGGATCCTTCCCCACAAAGCGTACAGACGTTCACGACGTTCACGATTACGAGCAGAACCCCGAGATCTTCAAGGAAAACTATGCAAAGATCGGCGAAGGCATCATAAACGACCAGCTCAAGAGAATGAATCCTCGCAGACAGCAGTATAACCCCGCACTTCCCGTTTTCGTAAGTGAATACGGCGGAATAGGCTGGGTAGACAAGAATGACGGCTCTGCTTGGGGCTACGGTAAGTCGGTAGCAGACGAGGAAGAGTTCTTCAGCAGACTCAAGGGTCTTACAGACGCACTTCTCGACAATCCTTACGTATTCGCATACTGCTATACACAGCTCACAGACGTTGAGCAGGAGCAGAACGGACTTCTTACCTATCAGCGTAAGTTCAAGTTCGATCCTAAAAAGTATTACGAGATATTCTCGAGAAAAGCAGTTATTGAAGACTGATAACGGTATAAAAACGGACGAACCCATTTAGGTACGTCCGTTTTTGTTTTTATAAATCACTTGACATTTTTCTTTAAAAATGGTATCCTTAAAGCGCAAAAGATAATTACATCTCTGAAAGGTATAAAATAAATGAAGTACGATTTTACTACTGTTATGGACCGCGTCGGCAAGGATGCTATTGCCGTAGACTCTCTCGGAACGGGCGGTGCTGCGCCTCAGAAGCCAAGGGAAGGCTTTGACGTTATCCCGATGTGGGTAGCGGATATGAATTTTCCGGTCGTGCACACTATCACAGAGGCTATCACCGAGCGTATAAGCCACCCCGCATACGGATATTTCCCAATACGCGATGAATATTTCGACTCTATCATATCCTGGCAAAAGGACAGAAACGGAGTGGACGGCCTCGGACGAGAGCATATCGGCTATGAAAACGGCGTCCTCGGATGCGTTATATCGACACTCGGCGTTCTTTGCTCGAAGGGAGATAACGTGCTTCTCCACTCGCCTACCTACGTCGGATTTACCGGCTCGATAGAGAATAACGGATATAATATCATTCATTCTCCGCTCGTAAAGGACGAAAACGGCATTTACCGTATGGATTTTGCCGATATGGAAGAAAAGATCGTCAGACATAATATCCACGCGACCGTTTTCTGCTCTCCTCATAACCCCTGCGGACGTGTATGGGAGCGTTGGGAAATCGAAAAAGCGATGGAGATCTTCAAAAAGCACGACGTTTTCGTTGTTTCCGATGAGATATGGTCGGATATTATTCTCGGCGGACATAGGCATATCCCCACGCAGAGCGTAAGCGAGGACGCAAAAATGCGTACCGTTGCCGCATACGCACCCTCGAAGACCTTCAACCTTGCGGGACTTGTGGGAAGCTACCATATCATATATAATAAATGGCTTCGCGACCGCGTGAATAAGCAGTCGTCGCTGTCGCATTATAACTCGATGAACGTGCTTTCTATGCACGCTCTTATAGGTGCATATAAGAAAGAAGGACGCGAGTGGGTGGACGAGCTTCGCGAGGTCATCACGGGCAACGTTGATTACGCCTGCGAGTACATAGCAAAGCATTTTGACGGCGTGGAGGTATCGAAGCCGCAGGGAACGTATATGCTCTTCCTTGACTGCACGAAGTGGTGCGAAAAGCACGGAAAGACTCTCGACGACGTGGAAAAGGCGGCTTGGGACGTAGGAGTTGCATTCCAGGACGGCAGAATGTTCCACGGACCGTGCCACTTGAGAGTGAATCTCGCGCTGCCGCTTTCAAGAGTGAAGGAAGCGTTCGATAGACTTGATAAGTACGTGTTTAATGCGCTTTAAGTAAAGTTTTAGGAGATTCTTGAGAACCTTTTTGCAAAGAAGTTCTTAAGTTAGACTTGACGGTTTGTTTTGCACACCGCCGGATATAGTAATACCTTATTTTAAGTAAAGTTTTAGGAGATTCTTAAGAACCTTTTTACAAAGAAGTTCTTGAGTTAGACTTGACGGTTTGTCTTGCACACCGCCGGATATAGTAATACCTTATTTTAAGTAAAGTTTTTGGAGATTCTTAAGAACCTTTTTGCAAAGAAGTTCTTGAGTTAGACTTGACGGTTTGTCTTGCACACCGCCGGATATAGTAATACCTTATTTTAAGTAAAGTTTTTGGAGATTCTTAAGAACCTTTTTTTAAAAAGGTTCTTAAGTG
>JAFXJH010000119.1 GCA_017532425.1 Clostridia bacterium
GCTTCGGACGTCTGTCGAGCAGGTGGGTGATGTCGAGGATTCTTGCAGCTTCTTCAACCTTACGCTTGATCTCTTCCTTGGGAGTCTTGCGAAGTCTGAGTCCGAATGCCATGTTTTCGAAAACTGTCATATGAGGATAAAGAGCGTAGTTCTGGAAAACCATCGCAATGTCTCTGTCCTTGGGTGCTATATCATTTACGAGTCTGTCGCCGATGAAAAGCTCGCCTTCGGTAATTTCCTCAAGACCTGCTATCATACGAAGTGTTGTGGTTTTTCCGCATCCGGAGGGACCAACGAAAATAAGAAATTCTTTGTCTTTAACTTCAAGAGTAAAGTCCGATACGGCTGTTACTCCGCCCGGATACTTCTTGTACAAATGTCTGAACGATATACTTGCCATTTAAATAGCCTCCTAAATATTCTAAGTCCGCACCTAATGCAAACCTTTTACAGCCTTTATTATAACTCAAAAATATGAATTTTTAAAGATGTTTATCCTACAAAATTTCATATATTATTTTGTAACATATGCACAATAAAATCGGCTTTGACGGAATATGCACGCTTTTCAAAAAGAGTTAGTTTTTAATATATTAAAAATCTCTCTTTAAGATTTCGATCTCGTATTCCGACAAATATCGCCACGAGCCTTCATCAAGCGTGCTGTCCAGAGCTATTTCGGCAAAGGATATTCTTTTAAGAAAGGTTATCTGATTATGTACTGCCGTCATCATCAGCTTTATCTGATGATACTTCCCTTCGGTGAGCGTAATAACTCCTTTTTTCTCGCCTTCCAGCCTCACTACGCACGGTGCCGTAACGTAGCCGCCTATATCCACGCCCTTTTCGAGTGCTGCTTTATCCTCCTCGGATATCGGAAATTTTGTTTCGAAATAATACTCTTTTCTTACGTGGTGCTTCGGTGAAAGAAGAAAGTGAGAGAGCTCTCCGTGGTTGGTGATAAGCACAAATCCGTGAGTGTTTTTATCCAGCCTTCCGCACGGAAAAAGTCCTATACGCCTCAGCTCCTGCGGCAAAAGATCGATGACCGTGACATCTCCGTCCTCGGTTGCCGAAACAACGCCCTCCGGCTTATTCAGCATAATATAGGTGTATTTTCTGTATTCAACAGCTTTTCCGCCGACAGAAACGATATCCGCTTCAGGGTCGATCTTTACCGAAGAATCCTTCTCCGGGTGTCCGTTTACCGTAACCTTTCCCGCTCTGCAAAGCTTTGATGCTTCACTTCTCGTAACGCATCCCGTGGAAACGAGAAATTTATCCAGTCTCATTTTTGTGTTCGTCTTTTCGGGCATGCTGCAGGCTCACTTTCTTCTTTGATTATTTTTTCTTCATTATATTATAATAGTATCTGTATCGGATCTTAGGATCGCAGAATATTTCATATGATCGCAAAATATCTCATAATTATAAAGGCTGCTATGAGAAAAACGATATACGCGACCGAAAGTCCGTACAAAAAGCTTTTTACATAAGTCATACGGACGTTCCTTTCTAAACGGACCTATTTAGTTTCTGCGTTTTTTTACATTTTATCATACAAAACCCGTTTTGTAAAGAATATTATTTTAAATATTCAAATTTCAAATATATTGCTCCTATTATCTTGACACATCCGATAATGTAATATATAATGATAGCAGTTACAAAATCATACCATTTGGAGGAACTACAGATGAAACGAATTTTAGCATTTTTACTTGCTGCTATTCTCTGCTTATTCCTTTTTGCTTGCAGTGCCGATACTGAAAAGCCGCAGGAAAATGAAAAAGAAGAGGAAAACAACAACGAAAAAGAAGACGAAAAGGTAATTGAAGACAAAAAGCACGCTCTTAACGAGGTCGTCAATTCACTCAAGCTTCTCGGAAGAAATACTGTAACGTCAAACGGAATTATCTGCGACCATTCCGCTTCCGGAATAGAATTCTGCGCTTACATTGAAGGCGAGGTAAGACTTTCGGTTTCCGTATCTATGAGAACTACACCCGCGGGCGCATACGAAGCAAACACCTACTACACGGTCTACGTTGACGGAGTCAGACAGGAAAAGCGCTTTAACGTTGCAAGCGGCGAGGCTACTCTTACTATAGCGAATTTTGAAGAGGGCGGAGTTCACACTATCCGCATACTCAAGCAGACAGAATCGCAGAACTCGCTCAGCATCCTTAAAAGTCTTAAATTTAAGGGCTATTTCGAGGAAGCACCTGCCGAAAAAGAGCTTCTTATCGAATTTATCGGTGACAGCATAACGAGCGGATACGGAAACCTTTGCGTCAACGGTGCCGCAAATCCGGGTAATGCGCTTAACCAGGATGCGACGCAGACCTACGCATATATGACAGCTGAAAAGCTCGGTGCTGACCACTCTCTCGTTTCTTACAGCGGAATCGGTGTTGCAAAGGGTTGGCCCGACTTCCTTATGGAAGAATTCTTCCCTGCCGATTCTTATTGCCGCAGCACGACCGACGCATATGAAAAATCCTTTACGCCCGACATCGTCGTAATAAATCTCGGCACCAACGACAACACCAAGGGTGCGGTCGCAACTACGTTTATAACCAAGGCCAAGGCGCTTATCAAGCTTATCCGCGACACATACGGCGAGGACGTCAAGATAATCTGGGTATCCAATATGATGGGCAGCAGTATGCAGACCTTCTCTGCCAAGGCTATCACCGCTCTCGGAGGAGAAGCAAACGGACTTTACACCTGCACGCTTCCTCAGGAGCAGAAGGGCGGCGGCGGTCACCCCAGCATAGCAGGTCATACCGCGGCAGCCGACATGCTTGTAAAATTCATTCAGGAAAAGGTCCTTTCCGAATAATATTATAATATTGATCCATAAAATTAACGTGTACCTTAAGCACTCTGCATAAGGTACACGTTTTTTATTCACTTATGTACTTATCAATAGCCTTTTTTCTGCGTTTTGATGCGCCCGACCTTGAATTTTTCCGATTTCCTATCAAAAGCCCCACAAGCGCAGACACAGCCGTTGCGCCCGCTATCAGCGCCGCTTTGGTCGCGATACCGTATCCGACATCTCCGTCTGTCTGCGGAAGTGCCGCATCAAGTACGAGCGAAATTCCTATAAGAAGCAAAGAAAAGAGAAGTCCCGCCGCAAGCGAGCTCCAGATGCCTCCGCTTTTACCCGATACTATTCCGCACACAGCCGCGCCCACAAGGAATGCACCTATTGTCACCGCCGACGCAAAGGCAAATGGGTCTTCGTTTTTTACAAGCACCGCGCTTGAGAGAAAAAGAAAAAGCAAAGCCGCACCGTGACCTATCACGGCGGAAAGCGTTGCTTTTTTCAGAAAGGTTATCTTTGTATTCATTTTCATCACCGTCCGAATTTATTATTTATTCAATAATATTCGGGCGTGTGCGAAAAAACAACCTGAAAAGATTATTTTTTCTTCTTTTTATTTTTCTTATCGTTATTCTCTGCAGCTTCGCCTTCAGTAGGCATATCGATCTCTTCTGCAGCAGCTTCTTCTTTTTTATCGTCTACGTTAATAGTATAGTTTGCTACGTTTGCGGGAACGTCAACGCATCTTACTGCGCTTCTGAGTATTCTCATTCTTACGCCGTCTCTGCCCGTTTCGATAATGCAGGTTTCTTCCTTGATGCTTACTATCTTACCGATAATTCCGCCGATAGTGGTTATTTCGTCTCCGACCTGAAGATTGTTTCTCATGTCGTCGATCTGCTTCTGCTGTTTCTTCTGAGGGCGGATCATAAGGAAATACATAATAAGTATAACGCCCACCATAAGTGCGATAGACACCCATCCGCTATTATTGGGAGCGGGTTCTTCGAGAATTAAAAATAAATTGTGCATACGTTGTCTCCGTTCTTTTGATCAAAATTTATATACAAACCAAATTATACACCAAATCAAATGAAATATAGTTACAGATTTGTTAATTTTTATCGTTTTCCTCTTTTTATTTTCGGTATATTCTCCTCATACCGAGAAAATTTCCCGATACCTTTGAAAGTGCTGTGCCCTCTCTGTTTTTTGCAAAATATTCTTCGGAAAGTATCGAGCAAACGCCTATATCCCTATACGAGCCCTTTACGAAAAGCTTTTTACGGTATATACCCTCAAACGTCATTCCGCATTTTTCCATTACTTTTCTGCTTGCCGTATTTTCTACCATATAGCGCGCTTCGACCCGATTAAAGCCGATATCGCAGAATGCAAAGCGCAGGATCGCCGTAACTGCCTCTGTCGCTATTCCCTTTCCCCAATAGTCGGGAGAAAGCACGTATCCTATCTCTGCCGAGTTATTTGCCTCATCTATTGCCGCAAAGCCGCACGTGCCTATCATCTTTGAATTTTCGCGGTATTCTATTGCAAAATCGAAAAACTGTCCGCTTTTATACAGGGACACGACGTAATCTATATATCTTTTCGTATGCTCATCGTCGGGATGTGTACGCCAGAGCAGATATCTTGTCACTATATCGCGGCTTGCGTATTCGTACATATCGTTTCTGTCGCGCTTTGCCATTCTTCTTATACGCAGGCGCGGCGTTTCTATAACGGTATTATCTGTTTTAAAAAACTCAAGATAATCGCTTCTCATCTGAAAAACCTTTCTGTATGATCTTGTCGGCATTATTTAAAGTAGTCACGTTAAGTTTTATATGCTTTCAAATAACTATTATACTTATTTTTAAAGCTATTGCAACAAAATCTAAAAAAGTTTATAAAAAATTATTGAAAAGAGCAAAAGTCTATGATATTATATATGGGTATATATTTTTATACGGGCTTTTGTAATAATCGTTTCACGTAATTAATAAAAATAAAACGTACCACGATTTTATTTTACTGCGCCCTTTACGGGCAACGGAGACTTTTATGTACAAACGCTTCCTATGCGCTTTGGATAACGATCTTTCTGCACACGCAGCTATATTCGGATATATTTTCGGACTTATATTTTCTCTCTTCACGTCAGACGGAGACCTTTTTGCCGATATTCCGAGCATCACCTCGTCATTTTTGGAAAAAGACGGTATTCTACTTTTTATACAAGCGGTATCCGATCAGACAGTCTATGCCGCTCTGATATTTTTTACCGGGTTTATTCCGTATTCTTCCTTTTTATCCGCGGTGATACTTTTTGTAAGAGCAGCTCTTGCTTCTTACTCTTCTTTTTTAATAGCTCTGCGATCCGATTCCAAAGCTTTATATCTGCTCCATACTCTTTCGGGCTGCCTTATTATCTGCGCACTTTGGGCAATATCCAAATGCGCGTACAGACATCTGCACGCGGGAAATTCTCTCGAAAGCTCTGAGAAAAGCTCACTGTCATATCTTTTTGAGTTTCTTTTTTTCGCGGGAGTTATCTTCATTCTGATGTTTTGCAGAAATATTGCGCTTGCCTTTGTATGAGCTTATTTTCCGTAAATTATCTTTATCTTTTCGTTAAAACAAAGGATGTGATCTTATTTGAAAAAGAAATACCCAAATATGTCGCGCAGCTCTCACGACGACTACTCTGACGAGATGCCGAAGAAGAAAAAGCGGAAAAATCTGTTTGATCTGCTTTACTCGCGCGACGGAAAGGAAATTACCGAGGACGACCGCAACGCTCCCCGTAATTTTACCTTTTTCTTCAAGCTGACCGGAAGAAATCTTACACGTCTCTTCTACGTCAACGTTCTCTTCATTATCGCTAACTTTCCATTAATAATAATGATGCTCTTCCCCGCAAAGATCTTTCATCTGCACGCCGTATCGCCGTCAAGTCCGATGTTTTTACCTTTATACGGTGCTTATGAATTCGGTGCGGTATCTCCGTCGCTTTCCACCCTTTGGGGACTTTTCGGAAACCCAGCCGTCGTGGACATTCCCACGCCGCTTGCATGGACCGTGCTTATAGTCGGAGCTCTGCTTCTTCTCTTCACGTTCGGTCCCGTTTCTATCGGTACAAGCTACATTCTGAGAAATATCGTGCGAGGCGAGCCTATCTTCTTTATGCGTGACTTCTGGTATGCGATAAAGAAAAATTTACGCCAAGGAATAATTATCGGTATCCTCGACCTTTTAATATGCTTCCTTCTCGTATACGATCTCGTATTCTTCTACAACAGCCCCGCAAGCTTTCTCAACAGCTTTATGATGTGGGCGACCGTATTTATGATACTCATATATTTCGTAATGAGATTTTATATCTACATTCTCACGCTCACCTTTGATCTTAAAATACGTCATATATTCAAAAACGCGCTTATCTTCTCTTTCCTCGGCTTCAAGCGTAATTTTGTAGCGGCTGTAGGAATAATCCTTACCGTTTTCATCAACTTCTATATTGCTATGATCTTTGTGCCTATCGGCGTAGTCCTTCCCCTTATTATCACTATCGGACTTTGTATGTTTATGTCTGCATACGCCGCTTGGCCCAAGATAAAGGAGATCATGATAGACCCCTACGAGCAGCCTTCCGATGAAGATCCGGACGATGACGGAGAGGAAAATGCCGACACAGATGAAGATGACGTCAGCGATGCTACGGCAGATGCCGAGTAACATTTCACACGCTTTTAAATAATGAACTTTTTGTAACCTAAATGTGTCTAAATAGTAAATTCGGTCATTACCCCCTTTATTTATTTGGAATCATATGGTACAATTATGTGGTTGTTTATGGTTAACTATTTGTTTAAATATAAGGAGTAAATCAAAATGAAAAAAATTCTGGCACTTATCCTTACAGCTGTTATGCTGTGCACATTCGTAACATCTTGCGCTAACGCTTACAAGAACTACGACAAGTACATTGAGATCGGCGACCTCAAGAAGGTTGAGCTCAGCGAAGCTAAGATCCTTAAGAAGGTAGCTGACGCTATTCTCGACATTCGTGATTCTTCCCGTGAAGAATATTTCGTTGAACTCAAGGGCGAAGACGTTGTTTCTCAGAATGGCGACAAGCTCAACATTGACTTTGATTACAAGAGCCACAAGGATCTTGACAATCCCGACCTCAAGCTTTCCGAAAAGACTCTCGAGGGTATGAAGAGCGAAGGCTTCGATCTCGTTCTCGGCTCCGGATCTATGGTAGGCGCTTACACGGCTAAGGACTCTAAGAACGAAGCTCTCAACAACAAGGGCTTTGAAGAGCAGCTTGAAGGCAAGAAGATCGGTGAAAAGGTTGAAGTTACCGTAACCTTCCCCGACAAATATCAGACTGCAGAGCTTCAGACCGTTATCGTTACATTCGAAGTAACTATCAACAGCATTTCCCGTTCTTCCATAGATGCCACAAACAAAGAGCTCCTTGCTAATATAGGATACAAGTTCACCAACCCCGATCTTAAGGACGAGGACGAAGACAAGGAAGACAAGGATTCTACAGACGGCAAGACCGAGACCAAGACAGACTTCATCGAGCTTTTCAAGGCAGGCAAGTTTGACGTTGACTTCTCCAGCGAAGAATTCGGCAAGTTCAACACCCTTTTCGAGATCTCCAAGGTAGTTGAAGTTCTCGACAAAAAGGAGAAGCTTGAAGAGTTTGACATCGAGTTCACAGTTCCCGAAGACGTTGCAGAGTCCGAAGACAAGGCTGTTAAGGCTTTTGAAAAATATGCAGGCAGAACCATCAAGGTAACGTTCACAGTTAACGAAATCGAAATTCTTCCCGAATGGGACGACGAGTTCGTAAAGGAACACACCAAGGAAAAATACAAGACCGCTAAGGATTACGAAGACTTCCTCTACAAGGATTTCGGTAACGCAATGGCTATCAGCGCTATTATCGACTCCGCAAAGTTCGTAGAAGTTCCTTGGAAGGAAGCTAAGAAGGCTTACAAGACATCTCTTGAAAGCAACATCACTTCCATTCTTCAGAGCCTCAGCTCGAGCGCTAACACTCAGGTTGACATCGGCAACTACACTCAGGAAGAGTTTGAGCTTCTTATCGATGAGAAGACATATGCAGATGCAAACAAGGCAGCTCTCGAAACTGCTATCAAGAGCGTAAAGTCCAGACTCGTTTACGAGTATCTCTTCGACAAGCTCGAGGTTTCCCTCACAAAGAAGGAATACAACACCAAGCTTGAAGAGTTCTACAATGAAAACAAGACATACTATATGTACTACTTCGGAATTACCGACGTAGACGGTGTTGAAGATTACTTCGGAAAAGAAACTCTCGAAACAGAATTCAAGTATGACATTCTTTCCGAAAAGCTTCTCGACCAGGTAACTATCGTAAAATAATTTAACGTACAAAGAACTCCCGCCGAAATAATTCGGCGGGAGTTTTTTTTACTTTTATAAGCAAGTATGGCGATATACTACGATTTGAGGTATATCGCCATACTTTGTATATTTTTCTGCAACGCCGTTTTTTCGATCACTCCGACCAGCGTGTGACCTTTTCGAGCATCTCTTGCGCCCTTTCACCGTTTGAGCAGTAAACTGAAATATAGAGTCCGGTAGGATCAAGCGTCTTTAGCATAGCCTCTGCTTTATCAAGATTTCTTTCGCTTATGCCGCCGAGAAGAACGAGGTTCTTGTTCTTATCTTGGATCTTTTTATAAAGCGGAAACCATCTCTCATCCCAAAGCGGGTCGTTTCCATCTCCCGGAGTCCACTGAATTCCCGACAGCCCGGGAATATCGAGCAACATATCGACGTGCGCTATCTGTCCGACACCGTCAAGGTGATAGATCGATCGCGGCATATGCTCGACCTGCGTAACAAGGTCGGGCAAAACGAACTTTTCAAACTGAGCGGGTGAGATCATATAAGCGAAATCTGCCTGAAGAGGATACCATGGCTTCTTTGAAGGAATATTCATCCAGCTATTAAAGGGCTGTCCCGTTTTGCGTATAAGCTCAATTTGACTGTTAAAGACCTCGAGCCATATCTCGGTAACTCTTTTGCTGAACGCTTTGATCTCATCGGGATAGTCGTAAAGATCGTACAAAAGAGGTTCGGTATTTCGCAGAGAAGCAACGATGTCTATTATACCGCCAAGATCGGGGAGAGAAAAATGAATATCCGTATCGGACATCATTTTATTCTCAAAGCGAAGGATATTTTTCCACATATCGCTCTGCTCATCAAATTCTATGGCAGGGGGATTTTCAAAATCCTCAACAAACTGCTTACGGTCAAACCATACTGTATTTGGCGCAAGCTCGTAATCTCCGCCGATACAAGCGGCAAGACATCCCGGACCGTAGTTTGTAAAGATCATCGGAATTCCCTCTGCAAGGTATCCCGTCGTGTTTAAATTATGCTTATACGCGGTATAAATGTAGTCTACATCAAGCCACTTTTCTTCAAGTGATTCGGGTGCGCGGTAGTAATTCGTACCCGCTACATAGTGAGAAAGATTCAAAATACAGCGTTTTTTATTTTTTCTTTCCCAAAAATTTTCGTACTCATCTATAACCGACTTATATTTTTCAGCAAACATACTTTTCTCCTTTTATTGATTTCATTCCTACTCTAAGTTATACCGTAAAAATCAAAAAAGCAAACCTTATTTTATCTTTATTTGACCGTAAAGAAAAAATCTTTATCAAAGCCCGCACGGTGCATCATCTCGATATACCGCTTGATATCAAGCTTCTTTTCCATAAAGCTTACAAAGTGGTTCTTACCAGACACAATCTTTCCGTCCGACTCGTATTCCCACGTCATAAGATAATAGCGAGGCTCTTCGGAAGTATAATTTATATCTCCAAGAGCAGAGGTAGTATGCGGGTCTGCCGTATTTTCGCCGCAGAGCACTTCCCTGTTATCATCGAAAATATCGGTCACGCGCCATTTTATCTTCACAGCCTTTTGGAGATCCGATGCACACAGAAGCGAAATTTTGCCGTCTGACGGCTCATCACACATAAGCTGAAGAGCTTCCTGCGCGCGGCGTATATACGAATATGCAAGCTTTTTTGCGCCGTAATAATCGACTACTGCGTCAGATATCTGCGGCCATCCGTCTATCAGATTCCACCAGAGAATTCCCGTGCGATATTCACGCTCTATTCTGAATTTCTCTATGAAATATTTTTTAGCCTCTGCCTGCGATATCTGACTTGCCGCAGCAAATGTATCAAGATCTTCGAATTCCTTGCCGAAAAGCGTTTTTATATGTCTTGACATAAGCGGAATACGGTACGCATACGTAGCATTCTCTCTATGCTCGGGGCTTGCGGCGTGCGCCATCCATTCGTCGTTTGCATATTCCTTTCCCTTTTCGCGCCAGTTCCACAGCTTATCTTCCGATATGAATTTTTTCAAAGAATTCGGCTCTGGGCAACCGTGATATCCTATTTCGCTTGCAAAACGGCATATCGTATTACGGTAATAATTACCTTTGAAGTAATCGCGCGGTCCCCACGTATGTTCTTCCGGAGTATGAAGCTTAGTTCTATACGCCTCAGTATCGATATACGGAGATGACGGCAAATACGGGCGCGTCAGATCGAGGCGAGACAGAACATCAGGGATAACTTTTCTCGTGAGAATGTTTCCACTTGGATCGCGTTTTACCCTACCTCCCCACTGTGACACCGCCTCGTCACATTCGTTATCTCCCGCCCAAAGAAGCAGGGATGCGTGACCGCGGTATTTACACACGATCTGCTCGACCTCTTTTTTCAGCTTTTCGGCGAAAATAGCGTCCTGCGGATAGGCTCCGCACGCCATTGCGAAATCCTGCCAGATCAGTATTCCGTTTTCGTCGCAGAAATCAAAGAAATCCTCATGCTCGTAAACGTTTCCGCCCCAGCATCTGACCATATTACAGCCGAGTTCGTTAAGCATTGGAAGTATATCCTTCAGGCGTTCACGATCGCGTGAATGGAAGGCATCGACAGGCACCCAGTTAGTTCCCATCGCGAAGATCGGCTGACTGTTGACGTAGAAACAAAACTTTCCTTTACCGAAATGAGTTCCGTCGGGCTCTATCACCGATGTGCGATCAAGCGAAACGGTACGCACACCAAGCTTCAGTTCAACCTCATCGATAATATTTTCGTCACGCATTAATTTAACGCGCACGTTATACAGATTCGGCTCGCCGTAATTACGCGGCATCCAGAATTTTGCGCCCGATATCCTTGTCCCCAAATCTGCACTCGTATGCCAAAGCTTATTTGAGATATGGAAACTGCTATCTTCGCAAACACCTTCTATATCAATTGAAAAATTCTGCGCTATTTCTGCTCCGAGATCGGTATCCACGACAAATTTTATCTCTGCCATTCCATTGTTTATATCTGTCGAAATTGTATATCCGAATACATCTTTTATGCGCACTTCATTGTATCTTATTAGAGAAACCGGTCTCCAAAGTCCTCCCGACACTATTCTCGGAAGTATATCCCAACCATACGTTCCCGCCGCCTTACGAAGATATAGTGAAGAATAATTATACGGCTGATGGAAGAGCATCGCGTCATTTTCAAACTGTCTCGTGAAAAGAACCGCAGGCTTTATATGCACAACGATCTCGTTTTCGCCGTCAACAAGCAGATCTTCTACGCAAACGATATGCGAAACAAACATATTTTCACAAACGAGAATGTTTTTTCCGTTGAGGAATACCTCCGCAGCTGTATCTATACCCTCGAACTCGATGTACATTCCCTCTTTATTTCCCGAAAATGTGAATTTCCGGAAATAATATTGGTGTACATCCTCATATTTTTGCATATCAAAAACATTTGTGCCGAAAAACGGATCTTCACATCTTCCCGCCTGCCAAAGATCGAGTTCAAAATTTCCCGGTATCTTAGCTTCCACAAGGTCATATCCACACTTTTTTATACTATCCCCAGTAGAAAGCATCGGAGTTGACAGAGACTTATCCCGCTTATCCCGGTATCCGTCTTGTATCAAGCTATTCTCCCGTGCATATGAAAGAGACCACCGTCCGTCGAGAGATATACGTTCTTCTTTTAAATGCTTCATAATCATGATCATTCCTTTCTTACGACTCTGAAGTTTTATATGCTTTGCCTTGGCAAAGTGAGCATCTTCGATGCGAAAGTCACAAAGCTTCGGTCTGAAAAACGACCCATTTTTAAGACTTTTAACCTCCGCCTTCACAAGAAAAATTTCCTATTACACGTTCAGTATATCATTACGCAATAATTTTTTCAATGGTTGTTTTAATTTTTAATATTGTTTTTTATTATTTTTTCAAACAGTCATGACCACCGGCTAAGCCGGTGGCTTGCTCAGCC
>JAFXJH010000120.1 GCA_017532425.1 Clostridia bacterium
CGAAGAGTGCTGCTGCTGCGAATGCGACTGCGACGAACTCTGCGACTGCGAAGAGTGCGAATGTGACTGCGCTTGCGAGTGCGAAGAAGCTTGCGAAGAGGCAGCTGCTGAAGAAGCTACAGACGCTGAATAAGCATTATCAAAATCTCCCCGATCAAGATTTATCCCTTGATTGGGGAATTTTGTTTTTGATGAAAAAACAAAATGCTCTTGAATAAAGGTAAAAAATATGTTATCATAGAGTATAACTTATTTTAGGAGTAAAGATATGAATTTTGCCGTTATAGGGACCTTTTGGCTTTCCGAAAACTTTATAAATGCTATAAAAATAACCGAAGGAGCAAATTATTACGCTCAGTTTTCGCGCAGTATGGAGAAGGCAGAGGATTTTTCTGCCAAAAACGGAGGAGCAAAATGCTTTGATGATCTTCATAAAATGGCAAGTGACCCCGAAATAGATACTGTATATATCGCATCGCCGAATATGACGCACTATGCTTATACAAAGCTCTTTCTTGAGGCGGGAAAGAACGTTTTCTGCGAGAAGCCGATAACCGTGACACCCGAGGAGCACAGAGAACTTTGCACGCTTGCCGATAAAAAGGGGCTGATATATGCGGAGGCGATGATGAACTATCATCTCCCGCAGTTTGAAGCGATAAAAGCAAAGCTTGCGCAGGCGGGCGACGTTGTTTCTGCACGTATAGACTTTTCTCAGCGCTCATCCAAGCTTGAAAGAGTGAAAAAGGGCGAAAAAATATCGACCTTTGATAAAGCTTCCTGCGGAGGTGCCTTGATGGACCTCGGAGTTTACTGCGTCTATCTTGCGGCGGCGCTTTTCGGAAGACCGAATAAGATAAGCGCATCCGCGCATTTCTGGGAAAGCGGAGCAGATATCGCAGACAGCGTCATACTGACTTACGATAAATTTGACGCGGTGCTCACCTTCACAAAGCTCGCGGAAAGCAGCGCAAGAAGCGAGATAATATGCCGCGAGGGTACTATTTCGATAGAGCAGCCCGCACAGCTTCGCGGAGTGGGATTCAGAGATGCGGAGGGCAATTTTGATTATATCAGCAAGACACTCACTCCGGTCGAGTGTATGGCATGCGAGCTTGCCGACTTTATTTCGTACGGGCATAAAGAAAATGCGGACAAGTATCTTAAGGCAAGAAATGTCGCATCGCTTGTGTCGGAGATAATGGCAGAGGTAAGAGATATCATAGGCTATGATATCAGCTCGTGCAGCTTTGAATAATCGGAAACTATCGTTATAATTCGCTAAAAAACAGCTTTTTTTTCGATAAAATGGTGCGAGTATACAAAAATGATCTGCCAGTATTGACAAATCGGAAAAAATGAGTAAAATAATACGATGTAGAATAATGATTAAAATAGATTTGCTGTGTCTGTGCTTGACACGGCAAATTGAGCGTTATAACCTTTTTGTGAGTAATGTGTGATTGGGGGAGATATCTATTTTGTTTACTGCTATATTTAAGCCGCGCAAGGAAGCGAATTGGCTTACTGTAAATATAACAGCATTGTTTTGGGCGTTTATAATATTCTGGCTTATGCAGCTTGCCGTAAGCGCGTCCATATCGTCGATTTTTAAATGTAATATCGCCGGAGTGATGGCGGGAAATATCGTAATAAGAATGCTTAGCGGCATCGTGCGTATCGTAATGAACACCTTGATCATCTATGCACTTATTATGACCGTATCTTTGATATTCAAGTCAATGAAGGTCGGAATAATTTCTATACTCGTAGTGTCTGTCATTCTCGGAATTGCAAATAACTTCGTTGTTCAGACAAGAGGAAGAGAAATTTCCTTCAACGATATAAAATCTATAGGCACGGCGCTTTCGGTCGTCGGAGACTATTCCTTCTCGCTGATGATAGGAACTGTTATCTCGATAATACTTTCGACAGTAGCAATAGTATATCTTGTAAGATCGGATTATCCCAAATTTTCCGGACTCAAGAAGTCGGTAAAGCATTTGCTTACCGCGGCACTTACCTTCGTTCTCTGTCTTACTACGGTGTTCAGCGGGATCTCTATAGGATACGCTTCGAGAAACTACCGCGCGCAGGGAACAGAGTATAACGGATATTATCTCAATTTCATATATTCAATAAAGAATTCAAGAATAAAAGCACCGCTTACGTATTCTCCGGGTGCGATACTCAACGCTATCGAAAAGAATGATTTTTCAGACCTCGGTGCAATGTCAAACGACGTTAACGTTATCGTTATAATGAACGAATCGTTTGCAAACCTCAAGGAGGTTTGCGATAATTCGGGCTCTGAAAATAAGCTCGTTACAGATACGCCCCTGCTTCCTTACTGGAATTCGATAGAAAGCGGCGTGTTTGAGGATGAAGGCGGAGTAAAGCAGACCTTCATAAAGGGAAATGCACTTTCTTCGGTTTACGGAGGAAATACTGCGAATTCTGAGTACGAATTCCTTTCTGGTATCTCAATGGCGTTTATTCCCGAGGGTTCGGTAGTATATAACGGTAAGATCAAAGAGGATAACGCGTATACACTCGTTAACTTCTTTAATGATGCGGGATATAAGACGGTAGGTATGCATCCCGAGCAGCCCGAAAACTGGAGCCGTAACTCGATATATAAGTATTTCGGATTTGACGAAATATACTTCAAGCCCGATTTCACAGGTCTTGCGGAAGAGGATTATTATCGCGGACACGTAAGCGATAAGGCTATTTACGATAAGATAATCGACATCTACGAAACGAAGGAAGAAGGCGAAAAGCTGTTCACCTTTGCCGTTACGATGATGAATCACGGCGGATATAACCACTCAAGCTTTGAGCCTACGGTAAACGTTGAGGGCGATAGCATCGCAAGCGAGTATCTGTCAAGCGCAAATGAATCGGATAAGTCGCTCGAATATCTTATAGACTATTTCAGCAAAGCCGAGGAAGAAACACTTATCGTTGTTTTCGGTGACCATCAGCCTACGATGTCGGGCTCGTTTACCTCGCTTTATATGGGGATAAACGGCTCGTCGAGCGTAGAAGATATGCAGAGAATGTACACGATTCCTTATCTTTTCTGGTCGAATTTCGAAATGCAGTCGGATATAAACAGCAGACTTACAAGTATCAACTATCTTTCGACAGCGATGCTTGATATCTGCGGAGTAAAGAGAAGCGCATTCTTTGAAACGGTAGCAGATATACGCGAGGTAATTCCCGCGATAAACGCTTTCGGATGGTATGACGCAGACGGAAATTTCCATGACTTCAAGGATACGGAAGACACCGATATTACAGATGAAGAGGAGGAACTGCTCGAGCTTTATGAGCATCTTATCTTCAATCTTGTCTTCGACGATGATAATAAGCTTGTAAACGTATTTGATTCTCCCGCGGTAATACAGAATACTATGATAGTACATACGGTCAAGGATTTCCACGAGTTCAGAAAATCTCCGAAGCTCTTTGGCGTTAAATAAAGGACAACAGAGTAGGTAAGATAAAACAAGATCGCCGCGCAATTATTAACTGCACGGCGATCGTTTTTTAGTTTTAAGAGTTTACGGAGCGTATTTTTTTCTCAAGCTTTTCTCGAGGCAATTCAAGATCTCTTGCACAGTGCGTGCATTTGATCTTTACATCAGACCCGAGACGGATGATCTCGAACTTGTCACATCCGCAGGGATGCTCTTTTTTCAGGGTGAGTATGTCACCGACCTTGAGAGTGAGGATTTCCATTTGTTTTCACCTTAATATATACTTTTATTCCGTGATGTTAAGGAGTATTTTGCCGTATTCGCTGAGAAGAGGAGAAAGATCACTGTTTTGAATAAAGATCTCAATAGGGCCGCTCGATATCGGAGCAAGCTCTCCTGCAGAGAATGAGAAGAGTATTCCGCCCGATCTTATGGACCAGACTCTGTTTATAGAGCTTTCGACCTGCTTTTCATAGCTGTCATACAAAGCCGTGAGCATGCCGCTCGACTTTTTGTCTGAGAGAATTTTGTTTACCGCGCTGATAGCATCGTTCATTATAGCGTCGAGAGTTACGCGGCTTGAATCAAGAAGAATGTCAAGATTGTAGTGCATTTCAGATTCGCGCACGCTTCCGTCGGGAAGCGTTTCAGAAAAGATAAAGCTTATGCTGAAAAGCTCATAAGAGAATCGGTTGATAACATAATATCCCGTTATTTGCGGAGGAACGCTGAAATCATTTTGAGAACCGTTTTTGTATAGCTCAACGCGGCTGTTTACGTAGGCCTTGACCTCGCTTGCTACAGCACTTAAAGCTTCGGAAAAGGCAGAAATATCGCTTCCGTCATTAGAGGTTGCATAAGGATATGAATATCTCGATTCACAAAGAATGTTGCCCTTTGTGTCGGTAAGCGTGTTTTTAACAACGGTGGATTTTATTGACCAGTTGGGAATTGTTTCCTCGGGCGGGTCAATTGGAAGGTCGGACGGGGGATCATCGCTACCCGGCTTGTCATCAGGCTTTTCAATCGGTTGGTCATCCGGCGGCGGTGGATTTGTGGAAGAATCGGGAGGAGTCGAGGGTATGCTCGGCACAATATGAAATACGTCAGCGGCTAAAACAAAAATGAGCGCGGCGATAATGGCAAGCGCAAATACAGCCTTGACGCATAAAAGAAATTTTCTCATATTTTCTCTCCTTCCGATATAAATAGCTCACTATATAAGATAATATCACAAAATGATTCTATTTGCAACAGAAATATTGAAAAACGATTTGTAAAAAATATATAAATTAAAATTTTTAATTAATTTTAAGGTTATTTGAAAGGAATTATTATGTTTAAGGCAGTCATTTTTGATCTTGACGGAACACTTGTAGATACGGCGGATGATTTTGCGTACGCGATGAATACTATGCTTGAGCATTTCGGATATCCGAAAAGAAATAAAGCGGAGATATTGTCATTTATAGGAAACGGACAGAAAATGTTTACCTTGCGAAGCCTGCCCGAAAACGCACGGACCGAAGAGAATCTGGAGCGCTGCACAGAATATTACGCTTCTGTCTATTCGGAAAATCTTGTAAGATATTCAGCACCGTATAACGGGATACCCAAAGCTCTTGAAGATATGAAAAAAGCGGGAATGAAGCTTGCCGTTTTGTCAAATAAATCGGATATACACGTGCAGAAGATAATATCGCAGATATTCGGCGAGGATTTCTTTGACGCCGTGCTCGGTGCAGGTCGCTTTGCAACAAAGCCCGACCCCGAAGCTGTGCTGTATATGGCGGATAGCCTCGGAGTCTCTCCGTCCGAGGCTGCTTTCGTGGGTGATTCGGACGTTGATATGAAAACGGCACATAATGCGTTAATGACGGCTGTCGGCGTTTCGTGGGGATATCGCGAGAGAAACGTTCTTGAGTCTGCGGGTGCAGACAGTATAGCAGATAATTCGGATGAGCTTTTAAAAATACTTTTGGCTTGATATAGGGGTAAATGTAGATATTATATAATATTTTGCTGTGTCAAAAGCTTGTTTTAGTTGACAAAATCGATTGTATCTGCTATAATTATTCTGTTACGGTATAGTTATCGGAAAAATTATAAAAAGTAAGGGAGCATAGGAGTATGGCAGACGCGCGCCGCGAGGTCGGAAGTATTATCGACTCGGTAATATATAAAAATGACATTCTTAAGCGTATCGTTTCCGACGATATTGCGTGCGGCAGATTTGTCCATTCTTCGATAATTGAAGGACCTCCGAAAAGCGGAAAGCTTACTTTGGCACGCGCAATAGCGGCAGAGCTTTCGGGAAATGAATCGGCGGCAGATAAAATAATGCGCGGAATTTGTGCCGATGTGTATGAAATAGCACCGAAAAGCGGACGTAAAACCATAGGCATAGAAGCAATAAGAGAGATCAGAGCGACCGCGTTTATAGTGCCAAACGATTCGGACATAAAGGCTTATATAATCAGATACGCAGATACGATGACAGTGCAGGCGCAAAACGCGATACTCAAGCTGCTTGAGGAGCCTCCGAAAAACGTTTATTTTATGCTGCTTGTAGAAAATGCGGCATCTCTTCTTGCAACGGTAAGGTCAAGAGCACCGATACTTCGTATGCAGGTCTTCACATCAGAGGAAATAGAGCAGTATCTTATAGCAAACAGTACGCGCGCGCTTGAAATGTCAAGAAAATCGCCGGACGAGCTTTCTCATATCGTTGCACGCTCAGGCGGAAGCATAGGCGAAGCACTGCGGATAATCGACGAGGGAGATATGTCGCAGACTCTTGCAAAGCAGGCTGTCGAGCTTCTGACTATCCTAACAGATAAGGACAGAGCGTCGCTTGCGGTATTTCCTTTTCCGTCGAAAAACAGGGAAGAGCTGTCCGAATTTCTTTCGCTCGTCAGAACGGCTATACGCGATATGACCGCATCGAGAAGTATGGCAAAATGCGAGATGCTCTTCGGAGACGATGCGAAAATGACAGAGCTTTCAAAAAAGGTGGGAATGACCACGCTTTTGAAGGCAGAGATGACAGTTTCCGAGCTTCTTGCAAAGCTTGAACGCAATCTTGCTATTGCAAATATCAAGGCAGAAATGGTTATACTCCTTTGGAGAGCGTTTGCAGAATAATTTACCGAACATAAATATATAGATAAAAAGAATAGGATTTTTATATGAGTGCTTACAGAAATCGCAGAAAGTCTTTCGGAAAGCTCGAAAGACAGGATAAGGTTATAGAACGCGAAAAGGCTGAAAAGGCTATAAATGAAGCGTCAGAGGCGTCTGAAGAAGAGCTTGAAGCGCTTGAGCTTGAGGACGATGTTGTCGATGACGGTATCTACGAAGAAAAAAAGGAAAGCAAAAGCGAAAATATAAATAATGAAGAGCCCGTTTATTTCGATAATGAATACGCAGAAATGCCCGATTTTGCAGAGGTCATAGGCGTTTCCTTCAGAGGCTCGGGCAAAATGTACTATTTCGCGGCAAACGGCTTCGTTGCAAAGGACGGAGAATCTGCCATAGTTGAGACCGCTCGCGGAGTTGAGTACGGTAAGATAGTACTTACGAATAAGATGGTCTCTAAAAAAGAGCTCGTTCTTCCGCTGAAAAACGTTATTCGTATAGCAAACGAAAACGATACGGCTAAATTCGAAGAAAACAAGAAAAAAGAAGATGAGGCGTTTGAGATCTGCCAGAAAAAGATTGTTGCACACGGTCTTGATATGAAGCTTATTGATGTTGAATATACCTTCGATAATTCTAAGCTCCTTTTCTATTTCACCTCGGATGATAGAGTAGACTTCAGAGATCTTGTCAAGGATCTTGCGTCGGTATTTAAAACAAGAATCGAGCTCAGACAGATAGGAATACGCGACGAGGCGAAGCTTATGGGCGGTCTCGGCGTGTGCGGAAGAGCATTCTGCTGTCATAGCTTCCTCGGAGATTTTGTTCAGGTGTCGATAAAGATGGCAAAGGAGCAGAATCTTGCGCTCAATTCAGCAAAAATATCGGGTGCTTGCGGACGTCTTATGTGCTGCCTCAGATACGAGTATGATACCTATCAGGAGGAAGCAAGAAGAACTCCTAAGGTAGACAGCCGCGTGGTAACTCCCGACGGTGCGGGAAAGGTAACAGAGGCAAAGCCTCTTCTCGGTCTTGTAAAGGTCGCACTTGATGATTCTCCCGAGGATCAGAAGATCTACGATAGAAAGCTTCTCCGTCCCGAAACGCCAGAGGAATTCAAGGCGGCTCAGGAAAAAAGAATGCTTCGTGAGCAGAAGGAAGCAGATATTGCAGAGGCAAAGAACGAATCGAAGGTCGAATCCAAGGCCGCTGCTATGGAAAAACAGCTTTCCGAATCTAAGGAAAACGGTGCGGAAAGAGCATCTGAACGCCCGAAGAAGCAACACGACAGATCGGATAGACAAAAGGACAGAGCACCTCGCCCGAGTAACGGCGGAGCGCATAAGCACGACCCAAAGCCGACAGCAGAGGCTAAAAATGCCGAGTCTGCAGCGCCTTCCGAAAGCGTAAAAGAAATATCCGAGCCGACAGAAAACGCGCATCAGAACGAAAATTCAAACGGCAAGGAAAATGCAGGAAGATCGCATAAGAACCATCGCTATAACAGATCCAAGTACAGAAGACCGAAGTCATCTAAGGGTCAGGACGAAAAAAATCATAGCGGAGAATAAAAACTTTTAAAATATTGTAAATATACATTGATTTTTTCAAATCGATGTGATATAATAGTAAAAAAATATCGGAGGTGTTTGTAATGGCTTACAAAATTAACGCTGAAGAATGCATCGGTTGCGGTGCATGTTCCGAAGAATGCCCTGTTGGTGCTATTTCCGAAAAAGACGGAAAGTACGTAATCAATGAAGACGAGTGCCTTGATTGCGGCGCATGCGAAAGCGCTTGCCCCGTAGGTGCACCCAAGGCTGAATAATCCAGACATATCGGAACCAAACTTGTTAGGGCAGAGCTTTTTGTTCTGCCCTTGAGTTTTGCAAGGAAAGGAAGTGACCTCTGCTGTGACCGAAAGTAATGAAAGAAAAGACTACGTCAATGAAAATATAACGCTCGTTCAGAAAAGGGACGGTCTTACCTTCGGGACGGACGCATATCTGCTTTACGCCTATCTGCGCAAAAACAGCAACGGACTTGCGGCAGACCTCGGCGCGGGTACGGGAATAATTTCTCTTCTTGCGGCGGCAAAGGGAAAATTCTCGCAGATATATGCCTTTGAGATACAAGAGTCCTTTGCCTCGCTTATCGAACGCAACGTAAGCGAAAATGGCTTTTCAGATAAGATAAAAACACTTTGCACACCCGTCCAAAATATAGGAAGCGAGCTTTTCGGACGCTTTGACTGCGTTTTTTCAAATCCGCCGTATATGAAAAAGGGAAGCGGCTTTCTTAATGAAAAAAGCGAAAAATACATAGCGCGCCACGAGGTCTGCGGTGATATAAATGATTTCTGCAGCGCGGCGGCAAAGCTTCTTAAATATTCGGGAAGCTTTTACGTGGTATGGAGACCCGACCGCCTTACCGACCTTTTCGACGCAATGCGAAGCAGTAAGATCGAGCCCAAGCGCATAACGGTAGTCTATCCGGACGCAAAAAGCCGACCTAGTCTCGTGCTCGTTGAAGGTAAACGCGGGGGCTCAAGCGGACTTTTCTTTACAAAGCCGCTCATAATGCACCCCGATGCCTCTGCAAAGCCTCTTGTTTATACAGAAGAGCTCACTTATATATATGAAAACGGAGAATTTGGTGAAGAATATGAAAGAGCCTAATTTTGAAGAAAAAAACAAAATAGAAAAGGGCACGCTCTATCTTGTTGCGACGCCGATAGGAAATCTTGCCGACATATCATACAGAGCACTCAAGGTTCTTGAGGGTGTAGATTTTGTAGCCGCAGAGGATACAAGAAATTCTCTGAAGCTCCTCACCTATTTCGGAATTTCCAAGCCTCTTGTGAGCTATTTCGAGCACAACAAAAGGGAGCGCGGACCGCAGATAATAAAAAGACTTCAGGACGGAGAGTCGTGTGCTCTTATAACCGATGCGGGAACACCCGCAATAAGCGATCCGGGCGAGGATCTCGTTCGCCTTTGTGCGGAAAACGGTGTTTCTGTGACCTCTATTCCCGGCGCGTGTGCGGCGATAACTGCTCTCACTCTTTCTGGTCTTGATACTCGCAAATTCGTCTTCGAGGGCTTTATTTCAGGCTCGAAAAGCGAGGTCGATGCTCATCTCAATTCTCTGAAAAACGAAAAGCGCACGATGATATTTTACGAAGCTCCGCACAGACTTTGCGAAACGCTTGGAAATTTCTACGACCACTTCGGTGACCGCAAGACCGCGCTTTGCCGCGAGATAACCAAGCTCAACGAGGAAGTAAAGCGAATAAAGCTTTCCGATGCAGTCGAATATTACAAGGAAAACGATCCTCGCGGTGAGTACGTTATAGTTATCGAAGGCGCAAGCGAAGACGGCGAATGCTTCTGGAAGGATATGACCGTGCAGGAACAGGTCGATTATTATATTTCACTCGGAATGCCGAAAATGGACGCCATCAAGGAAACCGCACGCGCACGAGGCGTCGGTAAGAGCGTGATTTACAAACAGTTACTTGACTGACTTAGGGCGCTGCCCTAAGGACCCGCCAAGAACCTTTTTGAAAAAAAGGTTCTTGGAACTCCAAAAACTTTGCTAAAAAGGGAAAAGAATAGGATTGTTCAGAAAAGTTTTTGAAGAGAGTTTGAGAGGAACTTTTTTCAAAAAGTTCCTCTCAAGAAAACAAAAAATACTTGAATAAGACATAAAACTATGCTATAATCAAAACACCGAGAAAGAAAGGAGAACCGCCGATATGGAAAAAAAGAAAACGAGAACAGTTGCCGCTAACAGAAAAGCATATCACGATTATTTCGTGGATGAAACGTATGAGGCGGGGATCGCTCTTTACGGTACGGAGGTAAAATCTATACGCCTGGGAGCAGTGAATTTGAAGGATTCCTACTGCTTCATAAAGGACGGAGAGATTTTCGTCCGCGGAATGCACGTAAGTCCTTACGAAAAGGGAAATATCTTCAATAGAGATCCGCTTCGTGAAAGAAAGCTCCTTATGCATAAGCGCGAGATAATGAAGCTTTTCGGACTTGTCGGCCGTCAAGGCGTGTCGCTCATTCCGCTTTCACTCTATTTTTCGGGCAAGAATCTGAAGCTTTCGCTCGGTGTATGCAGAGGTAAAAAGCTTTACGATAAGCGCGATACAGAGGCGAAAAAGCAGATGGAGAGAGACGCCGAGCGCGCATCAAGAGAGAAATATTAAAAAATCTTCAAGGGCCCGTAAAGGTTTCGACGGGGATTTTGAGGTATGATAAGCGAGTAGAGACGGGCACACTCTTTAACTGCCCAAACTTTAAAATTAAACGCTAACAATAACGTAGCAATGGCCGCGTAAGCGGTGCCGCTGCCATAAGGCAGCCCGCTCCTTTCGGGAGTATCACGGCCCGAAACTGAGTGTCATGTAGTGATGAACGTGAATCGCGAGCTCGTCGTCGTAACGATCACGCATAAGACGGCTGCCGAAGATGTGTTTTGTTTGTCCGCACATTTTCGGGAGATTACAGATAAACTACACTCGTAGAAAGTCATATCAAGAGGTTTTCGGACGGGAGTTCGACTCTCCCCGGGTCCATAAATAGCAAAGCGGCACGGTTACTGTGCCGTTTCGCTATTTACAGCACTCCACGAGCGAACTCCGTAAATGCGCGAAGCGCATTTGCAGAATTTGCGCAAGGTGAATGAAAGTGGAAAACAGATAAACGGCGCAAATTTGAGTTCAGACTCTCCCCGGGTCCATAAATAGCAAAGCTGCACGGTACACCGTGCCGTTTTGCTATTTACAACACTCCACGAGCGGACTTGGTAAGGTAAATGATATAGCGTACGTTTTAAATATGTGTATTTAAATTCTAAGAGTTTATTGACAGTACGGGCGCTCGGTGATATAATATAAATGCTATACAGAATCGACTTCGCAGACGTGTTTTATGATAAGAGGTATCGCTATGAAAAAATTAAAGGTCGGACTTTACGGAAGAAACGGACATCAGATAGAAGGAAAACTGAAAAACAATGAGTACGCAGAGCTTGCGGCGGTCTGTTTCAGAAATCTTTCGGACGAAGCAAAGGAAAGATATGAAAAAAACGGCGTAAAGGTATGCTCGTCACTTGATGAAATGCTGAAGGATGATACGGTCGAGCTTGTATCGCTTTGCTCTCCGCGCCGCGCAGATCAAGAGAATGACGCTATCCTTTGCCTTAAGGCAGGGAAGCACGTCTATGCGGAAAAGCCGGGCGCTATGACAGAGGCGGGTCTTGAAAAAATACTGAAAACGGCAAAGGAATGCGGAAAAGAATTCCACGAATATGCGGATACGATATTTTACGAGCCGTATATGTCCCTTCGCAAGATAGTTGAAAGCGGAAAGCTTGGAGCGGTCGTGCAGGTGTATGCGCAAAAATCATATCCGATGAGCGACTCAAGACCGCAGGATGAGGAAACGGACGGCGGACTTGTGCGCTGGGTTGGCATACACGCGCTGCGTATGGTAGAGCATATAACTAAGCTGAAGGTAGATAAAATAGACGCAGTACGAACACATATAGGAAATCCGAAGGGTGAGGGCGGTCTGTATACAGCGTCTTCGCTTATGATGACACTCGAAAACGGAGGCGTGGCGTCCGTATGTCTGAATTATCTCAATCCAAAGGGATTTGGAATATGGGGTAATGAATGTGTAAGAGTCTTCGGTACGAAAGGTATGGCTGAAATCACGGACGGCGGAAGACACACGCATGTTTACACCGATACCGACGAAGGAGAGATAGACACTTCGCTGTCAGACTGCAGAGATTTTTTCGATATGCTTGCAGAGCATTTGCTTTCGGGAAAGGATATGCCGATATCGCTTGAGGAGGAGCTCCATCCTCTGCGTGTTGTCATAAGAGCACACGAGGCAGCAAAGGAAGCGGGAAAATAAAAGCTTGCTTCGTAAAACTATTGACAAAATTTGAATTTTGAGCTATAGTATCGTTTGGTAATTTTGGTTTGTAATCTGAAAGGAGTATTATTATGGATAAAAAGGTTATTTTGATATCGGTCGACGGAATGCGTCCTGACGGACTTAAGACCTGCGGAAACCCGTACGTAAAGAAGATGGAAAAGCTCGGTGCATATACCTATAACGGACGCTCAATGGTGCCCTCGGTTACTTTCCCATGCCATTTTTCTATGACACATTCGGTAGTACCGCAGAGACACGGACTTCTTACGAACACATACGTTCCGCAGGTGCGCCCGATAAAGGGTATATTTGAAAAAATAAACGATAACGGCGGCGTCAGCGCGATGATGTACGGTTGGGAGCCCCTTCGCGATATCGCGCTTCCCGGAACACTAAAGCACGCGGTCTACGTAAACGCATATACAGAGGAAAGCTCGGATACAGTCCTTACAGATCACGCAGAAAGAATAATCGATCGCTATAACCCTGATTTCACCTTCCTCTATATGGTTGAAACGGACGAAAAGGGCGGACACGATAACGGATGGATGAGTGATGAATATCTGCGCCGTATATCGATAGCTGTAGATAATATCAAGCGTATGGTCGAGCGCTTCGGCGAAACCCACTCGATAATCGTTATGGCTGACCATGGCGGACACGACCGCGCTCACGGAAGTGAAATGCCCGAGGATATGACGATACCCTTTTTCTTCTTCGGCAAAGAATTTGAAGGCGGCAGAGTGCTTGAGAACGTATCTCTTCTCGAAATAGCGCCTACGATAGCAAGCCTTCTCGGTATAGCTCCCGACTCCGATTGGGAGGGAAGAGACCTTACAAAAGACTAAAATAAGAAAGTGTAATAAAAAATGTTAATAATCTCACTCAGCCAGATGGCTGTACTTGCGCTGTTTATACTTATAGGATTCATTGTCGCTAAATTAAAGGTGGTAAATTCGGACGCTTCGGGAGTGCTTTCCAAGCTCGAAAATAATATTTTCATTCCCGCGCTCGTTATGGGAACCTTTATTTCAAACTTTACGGTAGAGAAGTTAAGCTCGGCGTGGAAGATACTGCTTTTCTCATTTGCTACTGAACTGCTGATAATTCCGCTCGCGATACTCTCTTCAAAGCTTGCAACGAAGAATGACTATATACGCAAGATATACACATACGGACTGTCCTTCAGTAATTTCGGATTTATGGGAATACCGATAGTAAGCGCACTTTTCCCCGAATACGAAATGTACTATATAATCTTCACCCTTCCGCTCTGGACGCTCATATACGTTTGGGGTGTGCCGAATCTTCTGATAGATACGGGCAAGCACGGTATAGCGGGAAAGCTCAAGGCGCTCGTAAATCCGATGTTCGTTTCCCTTATAATAGGCGCACTTATCGGCATAAGCGGAATCAAGCTCCCCGAATTTATCACAAGCGTTGTCGATACCTGCGGAGACTGTATGTCCCCTCTTGCGATGATAATCACGGGTATAACCTTTGCAAATATAAGCATCAAAAAGGTACTTACTGATAAGAGCATCTATTTCGTATCATTCTTGCGACTTATCGTTATTCCTTGTCTGTTTGCGGGAGTTTTCGTGCTGCTTCAGAAGCTTCTTTCCTTCAAGATCGAAGAATACTATTTCGTATGTATGCTTTGCTCGCTCGCAATGCCCC
>JAFXJH010000121.1 GCA_017532425.1 Clostridia bacterium
ATGAAGGGCTTGAAGAGCTCGAGAGCCATTTCCTTAGGCAGACCGCACTGATAGATCTTGAGTTCCGGTCCGACTACGATAACCGAACGTCCCGAGTAGTCAACACGCTTACCGAGAAGGTTCTGACGGAAACGTCCCTGCTTACCGCGAAGCATCTCTGAAAGAGATTTGAGCTGGCGGTTAGAAGGTCCTGTTACCGGCTTTCCGCGTCTTCCGTTATCGATAAGTGCGTCAACAGCCTCCTGAAGCATTCTGCGCTCGTTACGGATAATGATCTCGGGCGCACGGAGCTCCATAAGTCTCTTAAGACGGTTATTTCTGTTAATTACTCTTCTATACAGATCGTTAAGGTCAGAGGAAGCGAATCTTCCGCCGTCGAGCTGTACCATAGGTCTGATTTCCGGAGGAAGAACGGGAACAACGTCCATGATCATCCATTCGGGCTTATTGCCGCTCTTTCTGAACGCTTCAACAACCTCAAGACGCTTAACTATTCTTGCCTTTTTCTGTCCGGATGCCTTCACGAGCTCTTCCTTGAGCTCCTTTGAAAGCGCTTCGATATCGATCTCTGCAAGAAGCTGCTTTACTGCTTCAGCACCCATTCCTGCCTTGAAATCGTCTTCGTATCTATCGTAAGCGTCCTTGTATTCCTTATCTGTAAGGAGAGACATCTTCTTGAGAGGTGTCTGACCGGGATCGATTACGATATAGTTTGCATAATAAAGAACTTTTTCGAGTATTCTCGGGGAAACGTCGAGAAGCAGACCCATTCTCGAGGGAATAGCCTTGAAATACCAGATATGAGATACCGGGCAAGCAAGCTCGATATGACCCATTCTTTCACGGCGCACCTTCTTGGTTGTAACCTCAACTCCGCACTTTTCGCAGATCTTACCCTTATAGCGTACTCTCTTATATTTTCCGCACAGACATTCCCAGTCCTTTGTCGGTCCAAAGATCTTTTCGCAGAAAAGACCTTCACGCTCTGCTTTAAGCGTACGGTAGTTTATTGTCTCCGGCTTCTTTACTTCGCCGTAAGACCAGCTTCTTATCGTTTCCGGAGACGCCAGCCCTATTTTTATAGAATCAAAAGTATTTTCTTCCATTTGCCGTATCTCCTCTCTTATTCATCAATATCATCGTCGGAATAATCTCCGTCGATATAATCATCGTCAAACTCGTCGTCGCCGTAACCATCTTCGGAAAGGTCTTCCTCGAAGAAGGAATCAGCAAGCTCGGAAGTTTCTACGCTCTCGCCGATAGTTTCGGGAGCGATTGTAGGCATCTGAGCATCGTCCTCTTCACCGAGACTTGCAAGCTCGATCTCTTCGCCCGCTTCGTCGTATACACGAACATCAAGTGCAAGGGACTGAAGCTCTTTTACGAGCACCTTAAAGGATTCGGGAACACCCGGAGTAGGAATGTTCTGACCCTTAACGATAGCCTCGTAGGTCTTAACACGTCCCGTAACGTCGTCCGACTTAACCGTAAGGATCTCCTGAAGTGTATAAGCAGCACCGTAAGCCTCGAGTGCCCAAACTTCCATTTCTCCGAAACGCTGTCCACCGAACTGAGCCTTACCTCCGAGAGGCTGCTGAGTAACGAGTGAGTACGGACCTGTAGAACGTGCGTGAATCTTATCGTCAACGAGGTGGTGGAGCTTAAGGTAGTACATAATTCCGACCGTTACGGGGCTGTCAAAGCGCTCACCGGTACGTCCGTCGTAAAGTACCGACTTACCGTCAACGATCTTAAGCTTCTTATCCTCTATCATACTGTTGACCCAAGCTCTGTCAGCAAGGAGCTCTTCGGGAACGGGAACGTATTCGATCTTTCCTGTTTCCTCGTCCACCTTTTCGGTAAATATTTCTTTACCTTCAACACCTTCGCTCGGGAGCACTTCACGGTACATACCTGCCATCTTGAAGCATTCTGCGATATCCTTTTCGCCTGCTCCGTCGAATACGGGTGTCATTACCTTCCAGCCAAGCTTTCTTGCCGCGATACCGAGGTGAACCTCGAGCACCTGACCGATGTTCATTCGGGAAGGAACGCCCAGCGGGTTAAGAACTATATCAAGCGGTGTTCCGTCGGGAAGGAAAGGCATATCCTCGGGAGGAAGAATTCTCGAAACGACACCCTTATTACCGTGACGTCCCGCCATCTTATCTCCGACAGAGATCTTTCTCTTCTGTGCAACGTAAACACGAACTACCTTATTTACACCGGGAGCGAGCTCATCG
Source organism: Clostridia bacterium (assembly GCA_017532425.1). Lineage (GTDB taxonomy): Bacteria > Bacillota > Clostridia > Oscillospirales > CAG-272 > SIG672. The sequence goes on from JAFXJH010000121.1 coordinate 2,244, forward strand.
CCGTTTTCACGTGAGAATACCTTAACGTCAACAACGATACCTGCTTCACCGTGAGGCAAACGCATAGAGGTATCACGAACCTCGCGTGCCTTTTCTCCGAATATTGCGCGGAGAAGTCTTTCTTCTGCCGTAAGCTCTGTTTCTCCCTTGGGAGTTACTTTACCTACTATAATATCACCCGACTTGACCTCTGTACCGATTCTGATAATACCGTCGGCGTTGAGGTTCTTGAGGGCATCTTCACCCACGTTGGGGATTTCTCTTGTAAACTCTTCCTGACCAAGCTTTGTATCTCTTGCTTCGTGAGTATGCTCTTCGATATGAATAGACGTATAAACGTCCTCAGCAACGAGTCTTTCATTAAGAAGAACCGCGTCCTCGTAGTTATAGCCTTCCCACGTCATAAATCCGATAAGAGCATTCTTACCGAGTGAGATCTCACCGTTAGAGGTTGCGGGACCGTCTGCTATAACCGTGCCTACTTCAACTCTCTCGCCCTTGCTTACGATAGGTCTCTGGTTTACGCACGTACCCTGGTTGGAGCGCTTGAACTTGATAAGTCTGTAAGCGTCCTTCTTGCCCTCGTCATTAAGGATAACGACCTCATCAGCCGATACCTTTTCTACAACGCCGGCATTCTTTGCGCACACAACGACACCCGAGTCAACGGCTGCCTTATATTCCATACCTGTTCCTACGATAGGCGAATCACATACCATCAGCGGCACTGCCTGCTTCTGCATGTTCGATCCCATAAGTGCACGGGAGTTGTCATCGTTTTCAAGGAAGGGGATCATCGAGGTTGCAACCGAAACGACCATCTTAGGCGAAACGTCCATATAGTCAGCCTGCGATGCTTCGACCTCAAAGATCTCTGCGCGGTGACGTGCCGTTACCTTACGGTTAACGAAACGACCGTTTTCATCGAGAGGCTCGTTAGCCTGTGCAACGATATAATTATCTTCTTCATCAGCGGTCATATATCTGATCTCGTCGAGAACTCTGCCGGTTTCCTTATCTATCTTTCTGTACGGAGCCTCGATAAAGCCGTAATCGTTTATACGAGCGTAGGTGGAAAGGTAAGAGATAAGACCGATGTTAGGACCTTCGGGGGTTTCTACGGGACACATTCTACCGTAATGAGTATAGTGTACGTCACGAACCTCGAAGGATGCTCTGTCTCTGGAAAGACCGCCCGGTCCGAGCGCGGAAAGACGGCGCTTATGAGTAAGCTCTGCAAGAGGGTTGTTCTGATCCATAAACTGCGAAAGCGGCGAGGATCCGAAGAAATCTCTGAGTGCTGTAACTATCGGACGGATGTTGATAAGAGTTTCGGGAGAAAGGCTGTCGCTGTTCTGGTCCATCTTATCCTTGATATTCTTATCCATACGCGAGAAACCGATCTTGAACTGATTCTGAAGGAGTTCACCTACCGAACGCAGACGTCTGTTTCCGAGATGGTCTATATCGTCTATTTCGCCGATATCGTATCCGAGACCGAGGATATAGTTGATAGATGCGAATATATCTGCCTTCGTGATATGCTTAGGCATAAGCTCTGCGATTCTGTCGCGGCTGGCTGCTACAACGGCATCCGGCTCGCCCTCGCAAGCCTCAAGTATTTCAAGAAGAACGGACGCAACTACCTTATCATTCTTGCCGATACCTGCGCGTGTAAGGTCATATCCGAGAACCTCTTCGGGAAGTATCGTACCGTTAGAAAGAACGGTAAAGCTTCCGAGCTCGTTATCAACTGCAACAGATACCTCATTTACGCCTGCTCTTTCGATTGCTGCAGCAAGTGCCTCATCAACGTAAGTTCCTGCCTCTGCAAGGATCTCACCCGTGATAGGACTTACTACCGGAGCTGTAAGTGTTCTGCCCGCAATTCTGGGGCCGATATTCATCTTTCTGTTGTACTTATATCTTCCGACCGGTGCGAGATCATATCTCTTGGGATCGAAGAAGAGGTTATTTACAAGAGTAAGAGCACTTTCTACTGTAGGCGGTTCACCGGGGCGGAGCTTCTTATATATTTCCTTAAGAGCTTCGTCGCCTGCGGTTGTTTTATTCTTGAGTGCTTCAGAGTTCATAGCGTCCTTTTCGAGTGTGAGAAGGAGCTTGGGATCGTTACCGATCACTCTGATAACGTCCTCGTCGTTACCTTCGCAAAGTGCACGAACGAGAACTGTTGCGGGGATCTTACGGTTCTTATCTATACGAACCATAAGCATATCGTTAGCGTCTACCTCGTATTCGAGCCATGCGCCACGGTAAGGGATTATTGTCGAAGCAAAAACTCTCTTGCCCGACTTATCGATAGACGTTTCATAGTACATGCCGGGCGAACGTACAATCTGAGAAACAACTACACGCTCTGCACCGTTGATAATAAAGGTACCGTTATCTGTCATAAGCGGGAAATCGCCCATGAATATTACCTTTTCAACAACTTCGTCGGTGCTCTTATTATAGAGACGAACCTTTACGCGAAGGGGCGCACAGTAGTTTACGTCACGATCCTTACATTCTTCCTCGGGATACTTGGGAGTATCATCGATCGAATAATCGACAAATTCGATGTACTTATTACCCGAATAGTCGATGATAGGGGATACGTCGCGCAGAACTTCACGCAGACCTTCGTCCAAAAACCACTGATAGGACTTCTTCTGAACTTCAAGAAGATTCGGTATCTCAAGTACCTCGTCTATCTTGGAAAAGCTCATTCTGGTAGTCTTACCAAGCTTATGGGGCTTTACCATATACTTTCCTCCATTTCAACAAATATGGGCAAAACAAATAGACCATACCTCTAAGTGACGGAAGTCTTGTTAACAAATAATTTACAAATTAACTTAGCGTTGTGGCAAGCTGGTTACCGCCATACAGTAACTCTAAGTTTTGCAAACATTGTAACAAGGCCGTCAAAAACAAGCATGACCTACAAACTTGACCCTATTTTTGTCTGTTTTTTTCTGAATTTGAGCTTTTATCGAGATTTTTTCAAAATCCTCAATTTCAAGCATATTCAAATCGGCGCATTTTTACCGATTTTATTAGATGTTAACATCTTACCACATAGAAAAGCCCTTGTCAAGACTTTTTTTAAAAAAATATCATATTTTTTCAAAAAAAGGGTTGATTTTTCTTTAAAGTTATGATATCATTACTTGGTGATTAAGTGAAACAGGAAATAAAGGGAGGTGAATAGTTTGCCTAACATTAAATCTGCAAAGAAACGTGTTGTTGTTACCAAGGTAAAGACTCTTCAGAACAAGATGTTCAAGTCTGCTTTCAAGACATTGATGAAGAAGTACGAGGCTGCTATAAACGCAGGTGATAAGGATACTGCTAACGCACTCTATGCAAGCGTAATCAAGAAGGTTGACCAGGCTGCTGCCAAGGGTATCATCCACAAGAACGCTGCTGACAGAAAGAAGAGCCAGTACACAAATATGCTCAACGGACTTTCTGCATAAGTATCTAACAAAAGAAAAACAGATCCGATGGTTTCATCGGATTTTTTCTTTTTACTTTTATTCTTACACAAAAAAAGAGCTGTCAAAAGGATGCGCACCTTAAAGGACAGTTTTATAAATTGATTGAATATGTTACCCACAGGAAAAGGACAGAGAGTTTTTTAGTTCTCTGTCCTTTTTGTTTATGATGTGGTAGAAGTGCGGTTATTTGATCTGTATGCAGCAGGAGATATACCATACATTTTCTTAAACGCCCTGTAAAGGTCTGACGCTGCTGTATAACCAACCCTTTCAGCGATATCGGATACTGCCATGGGAGATCGGCGTAGTAACTCAGCTGCGATTTTACAACGCAAGAAATTTCTGTATGCGATCGGCGGCATACCGTATATGGCAATAAAACGTCTGCGCAGCTGACTTTCACTCAAATGACATTTATCAGCAAGCTCACACGCGGTATCGGAGCGATCGTAATGCAACAAGAGATATTTGGAGATCCTTGTGACGGCATCATCCTCTCTATGGGATGGAGTGGGCATCGAACGGATGTCCCAAAATATATTCTGCGCTTCCAAAAGAAAGATTGACAGAGCAAGTATCGCCACAGCCGCACCATTTGGAGCATCCTGTTTGCATACATCCATGAGCTTGGATAACAAAGCGGTGGCTTGAGGATATTCAGATGCCCGTATAACGCATGGAATGGGATTTTCCATCCCTCTGTACGTAGTTTCTACTGCCTCGCTTTTAGCGCGTGCAAGTGCGATCAATCGCTCCACCGTTTCGGCGTGAAGGTAAGAAAAACGGCAAATACAGTTTTTTTCCGGGCTCAAGGAACGCGAATAGTGGCACTGTTCGGGCGCAACAAAAATAAAATCCCCCTTTGACACAGAATAAAATAGTCCCTCTGACAAAAATAGCCCTTCGCCGCTTTCGCAAACGCCAATCTCGTACCGATCGTGATAATGTAACATGGGAAAATCCTCCGTGTACGGAAGCTCTACGGGTTTTCTGTCAAAATATAGAACCTCGTCCGCGTCGATTGGCAATGGGGCATATATCGTTTGATAATTTTTTTCATAAGAAAATGCGTGTTTTTGCATGATATATGCGTATCCTTCCTCTTGTTTTATTGCTAAAATACATTATAATTATATCATACAGTGGAACGCAAATCAACAAGATTACGGAGGAAAACCTAATGAAACTGAATTTGAATGATTTTTCCCTTTCGATTGACTTTAAAATAGGTGCAATTACTTCCCTCAGAATACGCGACTGTGAACGACTTGCCGCTCAATTGCCGCTATTTCGTATCCGTCTGCGTGATGAAAATGGAGGAACCGTCATCGTTACGGCTTTTGACGCCAATAGCTGTGAGGAAACCGACGAAGGTGCATTGTATGATGACTTTTCATCGGCGGACATTTCGGCATACGTTACCCTGACAGACGAAAACGGTGAGGCGGCATGGCGTATTGCAGTGACGCCGAAAAGCGATCGTTATTTTGTAGAATGGGTGGAATTTCCACTGATTACCTTGCCCCCACTGGAAGCAAATAACCGTAACGGAAATGGTGGCAAAATTCTTTTTCCATACAATGAAGGCGTGCTTGTATCCGATATCCGTCTGCGCAAATATAGTAAAGCCGAATATCCATCACAAGGAAATTATTCTGTATTTCCGAATATGATTTGCTCTCAGATGCTCGCGTATCTTTGGGAGGATGCCGGTTTTTACGTGGGAGCGCACGACGAACGTCGGGGAGTTAAGGAGATTGATTTTATTGAGGAGCAGGACGGAGTTGCCCTTAGTTTTCGTCTATTTTGCGGAACTGACTTTGGTGAAAGATTTGAAACCGATTATCCTATTATTTTTTCCGCAATAGAGGGGAAGTGGGAATCGGCGGCAGAGCGTTACCGCAAATGGTTTGAGAGTGCCCTTCCCAAGGGTATAAAAAAAATTTCCGAAAATTGCGAGCTTCCCGATTGGTATGCCGATGCTCCGCTTGTGGTTTCGTATCCTATACGCGGCATACATGATATGGACGAGATGAACCCTAATAAACTCTATCCGTACACAAATGCTTTACCGCTTCTTGACGAAATCAAAAAGGAATGTGACAGCCGCTTGCTCGTTCTTCTTATGCATTGGGAAGGAACAGCCCCGTGGGCACCACCATACGTTTGGCCGCCATATGGGGGAACAGAGAATTTCAATGAGTTTTTAAGTGAGCTTCATAGGAAAGGTGATCTTTTGGGTGTGTATTGCTCGGGATTTGGCTATACGTTGCAGAGTAATTTGATTGACGATTATAACAAAGAAGCCGAGTACGCGGATCAAGGCCTTTGGAGAGGCATGTGCGTTGGACCCGATGGAAAGATTGCCATCAGTCAAATTTGTCAAGGTCAGCGTATAGGATACGACATTTGCCCCGCATCCGAGATAGGAAAAAATCTTTTAAAGGAAGCCTATTCCCCCGTACTCGAGAGCGAGTTGGATTATGTGCAGATCCTTGATCAGAATCACGGTGGCGGTCAATATTTTTGTTACGGAAGAAACCACGGTCACGCTCCGAGCCCCGGTACATGGATGACGGAAAACATGCAGAATATGCTTTCCGAGTGGAATCATCTGGCGAGCAAAACGCTTTTGGGCTGTGAGTCTGCGGCAGCAGAGCCGTTTATCGGAAATCTTTTGTTCAGCGATAATAGGTATGAATTGAACTATGAATTCGGCGTAGCGGTACCTTTGTATGCGTATTTATATCATGAATACGTTCGCAATTTTATGGGCAATCAGGTCTCTTGCCCATTTTGCAGCGAAGAGGATACGTTGCGATATCGTCTCGCATATTCCTTTTGCGCGGGAGACTGCATGACTTTGGTTTTGACACCGGAGGGAAATCTAATGTCTAATTGGGGTACAAGAGACTTTTCGCATTTTCCGGATAAAGAAAAAGCATTTCGACTGATTGCCAATCTTACGCGCTTTTATAAAAATGTCGCAAAGCCATACCTTTTCGCGGGACGAATGCTCCCGTTACCTAACATAGAGTCCCCAAACGTTTCTTTTACTATAAAAAACTCAGAGCGCACCGTCACTCTTCCCGCTATACTTTCATCGGCGTGGGAAACAAGGGACGGAAAACGTGCGCTGATCTTGGTCAACCCAAGTGATATCGAAGCGCACTGCCAAATAAACGGCATCCAAGTTACCGTTCCCCCTTTGGACGCAATTACACATCCACTTTAACAGAGCATATAAAAGAATCAAAAAGCAAGATACATTTCTGATTTACAAGGAAAGGACAGAGCGTTTTTACGTTCTCTGTCCTTTTTTTGATTGTAGATTCAGTGCAAATAAACCGATTCTATGGCGTGGTGGACAAAAAAGATTTTATGTCTCATCAATTTTCCCGACAAGCACTGCATTTGTAGCCACAAATGCAAAAAATACGGCACACCTCTTTCGAGATATACCGTATTTTTGAAAACTGTCCTTTAGAGTACAATACAAACGACAGCTCTTTTTTATAATTTTTACTTTTCAAACACGAGTGCGTACCAATCGTTATCGGTATCACTGTCGCAGAGCTTCAGTCCGTGAGCGGTCATTGCTTTCTCCACGTCCTTTTCCCTGCCCTCGATAATTCCCGAGCAAACGAGCTTTGCGCCGTCCTCAAGATAGTCGGCTATACCGTCTGCCATTCTTATAAGTATATCTGCAACTATATTTGCCATAGCGAAGGTGTATTTTCCGCCCTCAAGGTCAACGTCCTCAAGAAGGTCGGACACTGCGCACGAGAATCCCTCGACCTCGTTATCGCGTGCATTTTCAAGTGCCACGTTTACAGCCGACGAGTCTATATCGTACGCGTTTGCGCTCTTTGCTCCGAGCTTTAGCGCGAAAAGAGAAAGTATTCCGCTGCCCGTACCGATATCAAGCACTCTTGCGCCCTTCGGCATATGCTTTTCTATCATAGCCGCGCACAGACGTGTAGTTTCGTGCGTTCCCGAGCCGAACGCCATACCCGGGTCCATCTTTATCGTGACCTCGCCCTCTGCAGCGTCATAGTTTTCCCATGTAGGAACGACCACGAGCTTCTCGCCTATATGGAGAGGATGATAATGTGCTTTCCAAGCGTTTTCCCAGTCTGTTTCGTCAAGTCCGGAGAGAGTTATCTCGGCATCGATCTCACTTACCGCAAGTCTTTCCTTGATAAACGCCACGTATTCATTATAATTCTTATCCTCGGGAACGAATATGCTTACCGCAACCGCCTCGCGGTCTGCACCGAGAATGCTCTCGTCAATAAGCTCACCGTACACCGTCATAAGGTTTTCTTCTATATCGCTGTAATCCTCAACCATAATGCTTGAGTCTATCATCGAAACTATAGCAGAGATATTTTCAAGATCCTTAAGTCTTCCGCTTACCTTGAGCTGAGTCCATATCATAAGAAGGATTCCTTTCTCTTATACAATCTTATATGTTTTTTACTTACCGAAAATTTTCTTTATAAAGTCTCTCTTTTTCGAGAAATTCCCCTGTCCGCAGGACTCAGAGAACTTTCTGAGAAGATCCTTCTGATTTTCCGAAAGATTTTTCGGCGTTTCGATAGTTACAGTAAAGTGAAGGTCTCCGTTTCCGCGTCCGTTTATCACTCTTATTCCCTTGCCCTTCATAGTGAAGGTCGTTCCGGTCTGCGTTCCTTCGGGAATCTTATATTTTGCGCTTGTTCCGTCGAGCATCGGCACGTCTATATCTCCGCCGAGTGCCGCTTCAACGAATGTGATCGGAACCTCAACGAAGACGTCGTAGCCGTCGCGCTGGAAGAACTTATGCGGCTTTACCGAAATATATACGAAAAGATCGCCTGCGGGTCCGCCGTTTGCTCCGTCGTTACCGTAGCCCTTACGAGCAACTCTCTGTCCCTCGTCGATTACGCCCGGAATATTGATCTCCACGCTCTTTTTAACTCTTACCTTACCGTTGCCTCGGCATTCCTGACAAGGTGTCTTTACTATCTTGCCGCGTCCCTGGCAGGTATCGCAGACCTTTGTAGTCTGCATCATTCCGAGCATAGTACGCTGTGTGACCCTTACTTGTCCGCTTCCGTGACAGGTCGGACAGGTCTCGGGCGACGTTCCTGCTGCCGCACCGCTTCCGCCGCACTCCGAGCAGTTTTCTATTCTCGAATAGTTTATTTCCTTTTTACAACCGAAAACAGCCTCTTCAAAGGTAAGCGTCACTCTTACCGAAAGGTCATCTCCGCGCATCGGACCGTTTCTTCTCGAGCCTTCCTGCGCGCCTCCGCCGAAGAACGAGCTGAATATATCGCCAAAGCCAAAGTCGGAGAAGTCTCCGAAGCCTCCGCCAAATCCGCCTCCGCCGTATCCGCCCGCACCTGCGGCAGGATCAAAAGCATCGTGACCGAATCTGTCGTATTTTGCTCTCTTTTCTTTATCGGAAAGAATAGAGTAAGCTTCGTTTACTTCCTTGAACTTCTTCTCGGCTTCGCTATCCCCCGGATTCATATCGGGGTGATATTTTTTAGCAAGCGTTCTATATGATTTTTTTATAGTATCGTCGTCGGCATTCTTATCAATACCGAGGACCTCGTAATAATCACGCTTTGCATCTGCCATAAAGCGTAAATCTCCTTTATTTTGATTTTCGCACCTATCGGGGAAGACAAATTCTTGCCTTCCCCGACATATTTTAGTTTATACCTACTTCAAAATTTCAGTAAAATTTTTGAAGCTGCAAAAACGATTTGCGTGCAAATCGTTTTAAACTTATTTTCAAAAAGTTTCTTGCGGATTCTTAAGGCAGAGCCTTAAGCGTTGTTATTATCGTCAAATCCTGTGTCGTAGTAAGTGCCGTCGTTACCCGCACCCTGATTGCCTGCACCGAAATCCTGAGCTCCTGCGCCCTGTGCTCCGCCGTTCTGAGCGTAAAGCTTCTCGGAAAGTGCATAGAATGCCTTTTCAAGAGCTTCGGTATCTCTCTTGATATCCTCTGTGCTACCTGTATTTACAGTATTCTTGAGAGTCTCAAGAGCAGCCTTTACGTCAGCCTTGTCAGCTTCGGGAAGCTTATCGCCGATCTCCTCAAGTGTCTTTTCGCTCTGATATACGAGAGCCTCTGCGTGGTTCTTCGTATCAACAGCTTCCTTCTGCTTCTTATCCTCTTCTGCGAACTTTTCCGCATCCTTTACAGCCTTATCGATATCCTCCTGGCTCATATTAGTCGAAGAAGTGATAGTGATATGCTGTTCTCTGCCCGTGCCCTTATCGGTAGCAGTTACGTTTACGATACCGTTAGCGTCGATATCGAATGTAACCTCGATCTGCGGAACACCTCTGGGAGCGGGAGCAATTCCGTCGAGAATGAATCTTCCGAGAGTAGTATTGCCTGCAGCCATCTGACGCTCGCCCTGAAGAACGTGGATCTCAACAGATGTCTGACCGTTAGCCGCTGTGGAATAGATCTGGCTCTTCTTTGTAGGAATTGTCGTATTTCTTTCGATGATCTTATTGAATACTCCGCCGAGTGTCTCGATACCGAGAGAAAGGGGAGTTACGTCGAGAAGGAGAAGGTCCTTGACCTCGCCGCCGAGAACGCCCGCCTGAATAGCCGCACCGATTGCAACGCATTCGTCGGGGTTTATTCCCTTGAAGGGTTCCTTACCTATAAAGTTCTTAACAGCTTCCTGAACTGCGGGGATTCTGCTCGATCCGCCTACGAGAAGCACCTTGTCTACCTGGCTTACAGAAAGTCCGGCGTCGCTGAGCACCTGTCTTGTAGGACCCATTGTCTTTTCAACGAGATCCTTTGTAAGGTCGTCGAACTTTGCTCTTGTAAGAGTTCCGTCGAAGTGCTTGGGACCTGTCGCGTCTGCTGTAATAAAGGGAAGGTTGATATTTGTTGTAGCAACGCCCGAAAGCTCGATCTTTGCCTTTTCAGCAGCTTCCTTGAGTCTCTGATGAGCCATCTTGTCTTTTCTGAGGTCGATGCCTGCGTTTTCCTTCATAAATTCGTTTGCGATCCAGTCGATGATTCTTGCGTCGAAATCGTCGCCGCCGAGACGGTTGTTACCTGCTGTTGCGAGAACCTCAAATACTCCGTCTGTAATATCAAGAAGCGAAACGTCGAACGTACCGCCGCCAAGGTCGAATACCATAACCTTCTGAGAGGTTTCCTTATCCATACCGTATGCGAGAGCTGCAGCTGTAGGCTCGTTGATTATACGAAGGACCTCAAGACCTGCGATCTTACCTGCGTCCTTTGTCGCCTGACGCTGTGCATCCGAGAAGTATGCGGGTACTGTGATAACAGCCTGTGTTACTGCGCCGCCAAGATATGCTTCAGCATCGCTCTTAAGCTTCTGAAGAATCATTGCGGATATTTCCTGAGGTGTATAGTTCTTACCGTCTATAGACACCTTATAATTCGTACCCATTTCACGCTTGATGGACATAACCGTGCGTTCGGGGTTTGTGATGCTCTGTCTCTTTGCGACCTGACCTATAAGTCTTTCACCGCTCTTTGAGAAGCCTACTACGGAAGGAGTTGTTCTTGCTCCCTCGGGGTTTGTTATTACGATAGGCTCGCCGCCTTCAAATACTGCTACACAAGAGTTTGTTGTTCCAAGGTCTATACCTATAATTTTTCCCATAATATCTTATCCTCCGATAAAAATGATTTTTAATGTTTTCTTTTATATATTTTATTATATTATTGGCTCTGTTTATGCTTAATTTGCTACTTTAACCATAGCATATCTGATTATTTTATCGCCTCTGCGATATCCCTTACGGAAAACCTCAACTATTTCGTTTTCTCCGTAAGCCTCGTCATCGACGTGCATTACGGCGTTATGGACGTTGGGGTCGAAGGTCTTTGTTTCAATCTCTGTAACTCCCATTTTTTCGAAGACCTCGGACGCCTGGCTGAGTATCATCTTCACGCCCTCTGCAAGCTTATCGCCATCGCTGAAGTTTCTTGCCATTTCGAAGTTATCTATGATCGGGAGAAGCTGCTCTATAACGTCCGCATAAGAATCGGAATATATCTGCTCCTTTTCCTTCTGGCTGCGGCGGCGGAAGTTATCGTATTCTGCCGCAAGTCTTAAATACTTATCCTTTTCTTCCTCAAGCGCCTTGGTAAGCTTTTCGTTTTCCTCTTTAAGAGCGGAATTTTCCTTTTTCAGCTTCTTATCCGACTTGCAAGTCTTTTCGTCGCAGGGCTCGTTTTCACTTGCCTCAGCTTCTTTTTCGCAAGCCTCGGAAGCAGCTTCCGCTTCGTTTATCTTATTTTCGTCAATCATTTTCTTCTCCTTCTGTCATTCCTTTTTCGGGAAGTAAGTTATTCGGCGCCGCCGGACGCATATGCTCAGTTATACTCTGCACAAGCTGGTCGACCGTCGATATTACCTTCGAATAATCCATTCTGCAAGGTCCTATAACGCCTATCGCGCCCACCTTTTTGCCGTCTATCGATATCGTTTTGAGTATAAGCGTCGAATCGTTCATCGTATTCACCGTGTTTTCCGATCCGATAAATACGCTGACACCGTTTTCGTCGGTATTCTCGACAAGTTCAAGCAGCGAATCTCTCTGCTCAAGGGTGCTAAGCACCGAGCGGAGCTTATCCACGCTTGAATATTCGGGATATCCGAGCAGTCTGTCCACACCGTCGACTCTTACGTTTCCGTCCGAATCCTCGCCAAGTGCCTCGTAAACGCACTTTATTATCGGTGTAACAAGCGAGCCGTAAATACCGAGCATATTTTCAAGCTCCATCATCTGCGCAAGAGTGAGAGCCTCGAGACGAACGTTTACAAGGTATTTATTGAGTGCATTCTGCAGAGCAAGCAGTCCTTCCTCCGTAAGCTGGAAAGGCGAGCGCACGGTCTTTGTCTTAACCTCGTTCTGCGGAAGTATCATTATAAGAAGGAAATGAAAATCATCCGCGTAAAGCAGGCTGAATTTCAGTACCTTATTTACCTTGTGTACCGATTTTACCGATATTGCGGGATAGTTTGTAAGCGATGCCATAAGGCGTCCCGCAGAATCGATTATCTTATCGAGCTGTTCTTCTTTATCGCGGAGCATCTCGTTGAGCTTATTCATCTCACTTGTCGTGAGATCGTAGCTCTGCATAAGAGAATCAACGTAAAATCTGTATCCCTGCTCGGACGGAACTCTTCCCGCCGACGTATGCGGCTGTGTAAGATATCCCATCTCGGTAAGCTCGGACATCTCGTTTCGCAGAGTTGCGGGAGAAAGCGAGATACCGTCGAGAGACGCAAGGAATTTTGATCCTATCGGCTCGCCCGAAGAAATATATTCTTCAATAACGGCTTTCAGAATATTCTTTTTTCTTTCACTGAGTACTTCGCTCATAGCTCTGAAATCCTTTACAGTTCGTTTGTTTAGCACTCAAGCGTTTCGAGTGCCAAACTACGATATAAATCTATCATAAAATTGGATATAATTATAGCATATTTTATGAATTTTTTGTAAACACGGTGTTTGATGGTCAAGATCCCTGACATTTTCGGCACTCGAAGTGCTTGCGAGGTTGTTTTCTTACGCTCAGTACGGAGAAAAAAACAGCAAATTTAATTTTTTAAAAAATTTCGTTTTCCTACTTGACAAACGCACCCTGCGTGAGTACAATAATACCATATTGTTTTATGCTCAACGCGTAATTCGGAAGATAGTTAATATGAAACCGGCAGGAGATAGCAAAAAGTGTTCACTTTGTGCTGACCGAAGGAGTAAAACTCTCAGGTGCTTACAAAAGCGAGGACTGTCGGCGGATAAAGCTCTGAAGAAGCCCGTTAGATCGGGGGCCGAAGGTGCAAAGCCGTGCATGTGCACGGTCAATCTCTCAGGCAAAAGGACGGAGTCACTGTATTTACTATCCGCGTCGGTTATTTTTGATTTTTTGCGGATAGTTCATATTTTGTCTTTTTACTTGAGGTTTTGCTCTTCACGGGCATAACCTCAATTTTTATTTTATTTATATATACGAAAGGAAAAGACTATGGATAAGCTTGTAGAAATCATAACCAAAGTCAATTCGGCAATCAACAGCGTTGTGTGGGGCGTACCCGCACTCATACTCCTGGTCGGAACGGGTATTATCGTAACGATAATGACCAAGTTCTTCCAGTTCACACACTTCGGACACGTCATCAAGGAGACTATCGGATCTCTATTCAAGAAAAAAGACATACTGAAAAACAACGACAAGCATTCGATATCGCAGTTCCAGGCACTATGTACCGCTCTTTCGGCGACGATCGGTACGGGTAATATCGCAGGTATCGCACTCGCCATCACAATGGGCGGACCGGGCGCGGTATTCTGGATGTGGATCGCGGCAATCTTCGGTATGATGACAAACTACGCGGAAAACGTTCTCGGTATCTACTACCGCAGAAAGAACGCAAACGGCGACTGGATGGGCGGCGCGATGTATTATCTGCGTGACGGTCTCGGTGCCTACAAGCACTGCAAGTACATAGGAAAGATCCTCGCAGTTCTCTTCTCTGTTTTCGCGCTTCTCGCATCGTTCGGTATCGGTAATATGGGTCAGGTCGCTTCTATCACCGAAAGCATCGGCGAGGTAGTTACCGTAGACGGATCTGAAAAGTGGCTTCCTTGGGTTATCGGTATCGTTCTTATGATCGTCGGAGCTCTCGTTATAGTCGGCGGACTCAAGAGAGTTGCGCAGGTAAACGAAAGAATCGTTCCCTTTATGGCGCTTTTCTACATAATCGGTGCGATCGTTATTATAATAATGAACGCAGACATGGTAGGACCTGCATTTGCAGCCATCTTCAAGGGTGCATTCAACTTCAAGGCAGCAGCCGGCGGTGTAAGCGGAGCTATTATCGCAAACGCTATAACATGGGGCTTCAAGCGCGGCGTGTTCTCCAACGAAGCGGGACTCGGTTCCTCGGTAATGGTACACTCCTCCTCCAACGTAAAAGAGCCCGCAATTCAGGGCGCGTGGGGTATTTTCGAAGTATTTGTTGACACTATCATAGTTTGTACCTGTACGGCACTCGTTATTCTCACAAGCGGACTCGTTGACCTTGACACGGGCGCGGCAGTCGGCGGACTCACGAAGCTCGGACTTGCAACAAGAGCGTTCACCGAAAACTTCGGCGCATTCGGCGGAATTTTCATGGCGATCGCTATCACGCTATTTGCATTCTCCACAGTTCTCGGATGGAGCCAGTACGGAACTATCGCTTGGCAGTATCTCTTCGGAACAAAGTCGCTCTTTATTTACAAATTCATCTTCGTTGGTATGATCCTTGTCAGCGCAACGCTTGACGCAACACTTGCAATCGACCTTTCCGATACGTTCAACGGACTTATGGCGATCCCCAACCTTATTGGTGTACTTTCGCTCTCGTGGCTTGTAGTAAAGATAACGAAGAACTACGTAGACCGAAAGATCAAGAAAAAGACGGGCATAAAGCCTATGTATTCTGCATTTGACGACATACAGAAGATGCAGGAAGAGGGCGAAAGCGAAGAATAATTTACGATCTATATGCAAAGTACAGGGAACGTGTAATTCTCTGTCCTTTCATGGTGCAGTTCAATCATTACACACCAATTGAGGGAAGGGGAAAACCATCTCAAA
>JAFXJH010000122.1 GCA_017532425.1 Clostridia bacterium
AAAACTTTGCTGAAAGGGGAAAGATTTGGTTTTAAGATTGCTGATAAAATAAAATAATATTTTATTTTTTGGTTTTGTACCCTTTTTGAAAAAAGGTGTTCCAAACTTCCCCAAAAACTTTGCTTAAAGGGAAGAGCTGATTTTAAGATTGCTGATAAAATAAAATAATATTTTATTTTTTGGTTTTGTACCCTTTTTGAAAAAAGGTGTTCCAAACTTCCTCAAAAACTTTGCTTAAAGGGAAGAGCTGATTTTAAGATTGCTGATAAACTAAAATGATATTTTATTTTTGGTTTAGTGCCGTACTAACACACCAAAAACGCGTTTGTAAGTTTTTTATCTTCATTTCTGTGCCGACAGAAATGAAGCAAAGAACGGCTTCTGGGAAGGGAAGTGTCCCTTCCCTAAGAGCACCCATCCCTCTCCCGCAAAACCTCCCGACAACGATGGTCGGTTTTGCTTGCGCCGCGAGTAAGACTCGGCGCGAACGGCATCCTTAGTACTGTGCGTGATATTTCGCAAAGTGCGAACACACATAAATTTAAAGTTTTCTTCTGTTTTTCGTCTTTTAGTAAAGTTTTTGAAGATCCAAAAACTTCTTTCCAAAAAGTTTCTTGGTGGGTTCTTAAGGTGAAATCCTAAGCTCGTTCTTCTTTTCCTCATAAATCTCTCTGCCGCCGAGGATATTGATAGCGTCGACGAGAAGCTTTGCGCTGATGCTTGAAGGAAGACCGAGAGCCTTAGCGAGCGCGGCGCGTTTGCCGCTCGAATTTTCTCCTCCGGAAAATCCGTCTGCGAAGAGGTCGGCGGAGCTGATATCAGACCTTGATCCTAAAGGTGCATCAGAGGCGAAGGGGAGAAAAAGATTTCGAAGAAACTCGGCATCCATACCCTCAACTCCGAGCTTGCCCTCTTTGGAAGGGGAAGCCTTGCGTCTTTCCTTGCCGGCAATTTCGGGAATGTAGAGATTTATTCGACACTCCTTCGGAAGAATGGAGTTCAAATGACTTCGGATGACAGTGCCGCCGCCGTCGCTGTCGCAGAGGATTATCGCTCCGCATTTTTCTGCGAGGGCGCGGATAGTAGCCTTTTTTTCTTCGTCCTTAAAAAGCCCGAAGCCGTTTACGGCTATCACGGTCGCGTCGAGGATAGAATCAAGCTTGATCTTGTCGTAACGACCCTCAACGAGGACGATCTTATCGATTTTTATTTTCATTTGTTTTTATACGGATGCACTTCGGCTTTTGCCGAGCGAAAGTATCAGAATTTCAAGTGCGGTGTATTCGTCAAGACGGGTGGATTTGATCTTGAGGTCGGTCTCACAGCAGAGCTCGACCGCTTTTTCAAGAGCCTCCATACTTTTTCTCGACGCTGCCGCCATACGAAGGGAGACGGGGTATTCGTGCATTTTCATCTTTTTGGCGATGTCCTGCTTTGAATATCCGCAGTCAGAAAGTATGCGGACGGTGAGAAGCTCGCTGCATATCCTCGAAACAGATGAAAGAATGTTTTCGGGGCGCTCTTTGCGGAGCTTCATTTCGGCAAAAATGCTGAGCGCCATAGGCGTGTTGCCGTCTATAAGCGCGTTTGCGAAATCAAAAGCGCCGAATACCGTGCCCGATGAGCATACGGCGTGTATCATATCCTCGCTTATCACATTTTTGCCATTCTGACGGGCAAAAGCGGATACCTTGTCGATTTCGGAGGCGAGGATGAACATATCGTTTTTGCAGTAATCTATAAGCTTTTTGCAGATCTGCGGGTCAGCGGCACAGCCGTGCGATGAAAAATGACGGGATGCCCAGCCGACAAGCTTCTGTGGGGTCTGCTTTTCGAAATTTATAAGATTTGCGACGGATGAAAACTTCTTGTATGCCTGACTCGGAGCCTTTTTCGTTCCCTCGGAAAATTCCTCGGGCTTTGCGTAAATGAGCAGAGTATCATCGCTCACCTCGGAAAAAGCATCGGAAAGTTCGTCAAGCTTCGTTTCATTCATAGACGTGAAATCGACGTCGCAAAGCTCGATAAGACGGCCGCCGCTGCTTCCGAAAATGGGCATACCTGCAAGCTCGTCGCCGAGTCGGTCGATCTCTCCGTCTGTTATTCTGACGTGGTTGAAAACGGCGTCGGTGTCGTCAGTCAGGAGGGTTTCGCGCACCTTTTCAAGGTATCTGCGCTTTAAATACTCTTCCTCGCCGTAGAAAAGGTAGACTCCGCCGAGACCCTTTTTGATCTTATCATCGAGCTCTTTTACGGTCATAGCGGCATCTCCTTTCTTTTAATATTTAAGTGAATTTAAGGTTTATTTGTCCTCTTCGGAGGTTTCTGCTGCTGCTTCTTCGGGAGCTGCTTCTGTAGAAGCCTCTTCCTTTTCGCTCTGACCCATGATAAGCGGAATGTATTCCTTGAAGTAAATGATTCCCGAAATTATCGTCATAGCGACCATAACTGCCATTGTAAGGAATGTGAGCACCCAGATATCCCAGAAAATAGGCTCAATAAGAGCAACGATAACGAAAACTATCTGAGAAACGGTCTTCACCTTACCTGCAAAGTTAGCGGCAAGCGCGTGTCCGCCCTTGTTAGAGAAGAGAAGACGGAGAGATGTTACAGCGATCTCGCGTGTGAAGAAAATGAAGATAGCGAAGACCATATAGATCTCGAATACGTAAGGAATTCCTTCGTCGCCGCCCATGAAGGTCATAAGAGAGATCATAGCGCCGAAAACAAGGATCTTGTCAGCGAGAGGATCAAGGAATTTTCCGAAATCGGAAACGTAGTTGTATTTTCTTGCTATCTTGCCGTCGATCATATCGGTAAGTGAGATAAGACCGAAGAGAAGTGCGCTGATAAGACGCATAACGATCTCGCCTGTGCCGTCGTCACGAGGCGCGAAAACGATGAGTATCATAAAGACAGGTACAAGTATAGCTCTTATAACTGTGAGTATGTTGGGAATATTTTCTTTTCTGAAAATCTTTTCTTTCATAATTTTTTCTCCAATCTTATAAGTGAATTTATTCTGTAAGATCTCCGAGAAGATCATAATCTAGTACGTTTCCGATAGTAACCTTTACAAATTCGCCTTCCTCTACGCCTCTGTCTGAAGAGAAGTAGATCTTGCCGTCGATCTCGGGAGCGTCGGACGCGCTTCTTCCGAAGTATATCTCGGATACCATATCGTATCCTTCACAGATGACCTCAAGTGTCTTGCCGAGCTTTTCCTCATTCTTTTCGGCAGAAATGTCGCCCTGAAGACGCATAACGAGGTCGTATCTGTCCTGCTTTACCTGCTCGTCGATCTGGTCATCCATTTCTGCGGCGGGAGTTCCTTCCTCTGCGGAGTATGTGAATGCGCCGAGACGGTCGAACTTTGCTTCCTTGATAAACTCGCAAAGCTCCTCGAAATCCTCGTCTGTTTCGCCGGGGAATCCGACAAGAACTGTGGTACGGAGCACGATCTCGGGACATGCCGCGCGCAGACGTGCGATCGCATCCTTTATTACCTCGCTTCCGCCGTGACGGTTCATACGGCTTAGAACGCTGTCCGAAATATGCTGAATAGGCATATCGATGTATTTTACGAGTCGGTCGTTATTTGCAAATTCCTCGCAGAGCTCGTCGGTTATCTTGTCGGGATAGCAGTAGAGAAGTCTTATCCACGGAATGCTCGTTTCGTTTGTGAGCGCCCTTACAAGCTTGGCAAGAGAGTATTCGCCGTAGATGTCAAGACCGTATCTCGAGGTGTCCTGCGCGACGATATTAAGCTCTTTTACGCCGAGCTCTTCGAGAGTTTTCGCTTCTGCGACTATGTCTTCGATGGGACGGCTTCTGAATTTTCCGCGGATGTTTCCGATAACACAGTACGTGCAGTGGTTGTCGCAACCCTCTGCGACCTTAATATATGCGCTGTATTCGGGAGTTGTTACAACTCTGTCGCCTCCGAGAGGCATTGTATTTTTGTCATCAAGACAGCAGTATTTGTTCTGGGCGGTCTGCTTTTTGTTGCAGAAAGCCGCATTGTAAGCCGCTTCTACAGCTTCTGCAATCTTCGGAAGACCTCCGACTCCGACGATAGCGTCGACCTCGGGAAGCTCCTCAAGTATCTCCTTGCCGTATCTTTCTGCAAGGCAACCGCAAACTACGATGCCCTTGAGATCCTTGTTTTCTTTGAGCCACGCGATGTCGAGAATGTTGTCGATGGCTTCTTTTTTTGCACTTTCGATGAATGCACACGTGTTGATTATAACTACGTCTGCTTCTGTTTCGTCTCCGGTTACCTCATAACCCGCTTCGAGAAGCGTATGAAGCATAACCTCGGTGTCGATCCTGTTTTTCGAGCATCCGAGTGAAACGAAACCAACCTTTATTTTCTTTGGCATAAGGAATATTCTCCTTTTTATGTTTTAACTTGTGATTTACAGCTTTATTTGTCAAAATCTGATATCTCGGAGAGTGCGCTCCGTATGGAGGGCGTATCGTGACCGAGCCTCTGAAGCTTGCGTATGAGCTTTTCGCGCTCGACTCCCTTGGCGGCATCCTTGACGGCAAGCTCTGCGGCGACTGCTTTGAAGTCGACAAGCTCGCAGGCAAGATCAAACGCTCTGTCCACGCTTTCGCGGTCGAATTTTGAGAGAAGCTCGAGCTTTATGCGATATCTGCCGTAATATTTTTTCTTGGCGTAATAATTCACGAGATTTTCGATAAGCCTGTCGTCCGAGAGATAGCCCTCGCCCTTGAGCCTTTCGGCAGCCTCGCATATTTCCTCTTTGGAAAACCCCTTTGCGGAGAGCTTTTCGCGGAGTCTGCGCTCACTCATATCGCTTATTGCAAGCAGAGCCATAGCCTTGACGTACGCGGGCGTGTTATTCATTTTAAAATGTCCTCCCGTGGGTCAAACGCTTTGTCTGACAAAAGTTTTTCACTCTACATTATAACTAATTTTGCGAAAAATGTCAAGTAAATTGAACTTTAAATAACAATTTTTTTGCGTAAGTATCGGCTTTTTGCAAAAAAATACCGCAGATAAAAACATCTGCGATAAAGTAAATAATTATTCAACCGTGTAAGGTCCGTTTACAACGAGGATGTCCGCACCGTTTTCGCACTCGACGAACTCGGCTGTGTTGAGGCAGAACATTCTCGGTCTGAAGTTTTCGGGGTTGCCGCTGTGACAGTGGTATGCGCAAATAAGAGTGCCGTCGGCTGCTCTCGTAAAGCTATGATGACCGACTCCGACAAGATTGCCTTTTTTCTTGAGTATCGGGTTGCCCTCATATCTCTTGAACGGTCCGAGCGGACTTTCCGAAACTGCGTATCCCATAGCGTAGTCAACGCATCTTGTGTGGTTGCAGGAATACGTGAGATAATAAAGTCCCTTGTGCTTCAAAACAAACGGACCTTCTGCAACGTGACAGTCTATAATCTCCCAAGGCTCTTCTGCCTTAATAAGGCAATTCTCGTATTCCTCTTCGATTCCCGAGAGGTCATCCTTCATTTTTGCAACGAATATCTTGTTTCCGCCGCCGAGACGAACGTAGTAGAGATATACGCTTCCGTCGTCGTCGACGAGGAAGCTTCCGTCGATACACATGCCTTCTCTCAGCCACTTCTTTTCCTTCTGCGTGAAAGGACCTGCCGGGTGGTCGGCGACCGCGATGGCGATATGCTCTTCGGAGGCGTAAACCATGTAGAATTTACCTCTGTACTCGAGAATTTCGGGTGCCCAGAACCACTTTTCACCCATAGAATCGCCCTTGTTGAGAGCGTATCCGAGCTTTTTCCAGCTTTTGAGATCGTCGGAAATATAGACGAAAATGCCGTCACCCTCGGAGCAGGAGGTATCAAAATCGTTGTTGTATTTTAGTTCTTTTGGAATTTCCGTGGTGCAGTACATATAATATTTGCCTTCGTAGAAAAGAACGAACGGGTCGGCACCGCAGAGCATCGGATTTTTAAAATTGTTATCCATAGAATTTCTCCTTTGAAGTTTAATAATACTCTTAAAGACATTATACGGTCAAGTTTTGCCCGAGTCAAGTCAAATTTTGAGATAAATCAGACATATTTTGTCTTTCGTATAAGTGTATAAAAAAACACTTGACATTTAAACTTTAGCGTAGTATAATAAGCAAAATCATTTACGGAGGTAAGACAATGTTTAACTTTGCAAAGCATTTTGATAATGTTTCTGTGAATAAGTCCGCTGTCGCTATGTATTGGCACGCATCGGGCTTGCATTGTCGTACTCTTATTTAAGGTGAAGCTGTAAATTTACCGATCAATAAGTTTATATGGCAGTGTAGGCTATCTGAAAAGCCTGCACTGTTTTTTTATTATTTTAAGGAGATTTTTAATATGGAAACGAAGAATTATTTATCAAATTATTATCAGAGCCACGACGAAAACGGACGCCTGATGTCAAAGCACGGCAGCGTGGAATATATCACGACGATGCGATATATCGAGAAATATTTGAGCCCGGATGCCCGTATTATCGAGATAGGTGCGGGCACAGGCAGATACAGCCACGCTCTGGCGCGTAAGGGATACTCTGTTGACGCGCTCGAGCTTGTCGAGCACAATATTGAGATCTTTAAAGAAAATACTTCGGAGGGAGAAAAGGTCACGGTAACGCAGGGGAACGCTACCGATCTGTCTGCTTTTGAAAGCGATACCTATGATATTACCCTTCTGCTCGGACCGATGTATCATCTTTTTACAAAAGAGGATAAGCTGAAGGCTCTTTCGGAGGCAATCAGGGTTACGAAAAAGGGAGGGATAGTCTTCGCCGCGTACTGCAACAATGATGCGACTGTGATAAGTGCTTGCTTCGTGCGAGGAATAATAAAAAATGAATATTACAGAAACAAGGTCGATATGGACAGCTTTAAGCTTGCATCCGATCCGGTAGATATTTTCGCTATGCACCGCAGGGAAGATGTTGACGAGCTTATGCGCGGCTTTGACGTTACAAGACTCCATTACGTTGGCACGGATATGGCAACGAATTTTATTAAAGAAACGGTGGACTTGATGGACGATGATACATTTGAGTTGTATCTCAAATACCATTTCATTATTTGCGAGCGTGAGGATATGATCGGCGCGACTCACCATATGCTTGATATTTTCAGAAAGGAATGATAAAAATGATCACACACACAGGAACACAAGCTATAAAGACAAAAAGACTGACGCTCAGACGCTTTACCGCAGACGACGCGGAGGAAATGTTTAAAAACTGGGCAAGTGACGAAAGAGTTACCAGATTTCTTACCTGGAGTCCGCATAGATCTCCGGAAGAATCGAGAGCTATCATCGAAAACTGGATAGCCGCTTATTCCGACGTGAGCAAATATAATTGGCTGATAGAATTTGAAGGTAAAGCTGTCGGAAGCATAGCCGTAGTACGTATGAGTGAGAAAAGCGAGCATGCCGAGCTCGGATACTGCCTCGGATTTGATTTTTGGGGCAAGGGAATAATGACCGAGGCGGCAGGTGCGGTTATCGATTATCTTTTTGAAAAGGTCAATGTAAATCGCGTCGGAATATTGCATGCGGTAAAAAATCCGGGCTCGGGAAGAGTAGCGCAGAAATGCGGCCTGACCTTTGAAGGGGTAAATCGCGAGTATTTCAAATCTGCGAAGGGCGAATTTCTCGATATTGCCAATTACGGTATTCTTCGAAGAGAGTGGGAAGAAAAGAAGAAATGAAAAGTGTGTATAACGCACAAAAAACCTCAAACAACACTTTTACGTGAAGCTTGAGGTTTTATTATTGCTTTTTCGGAAAAGTTTTTTGATGAGTTCTCGTTGCAAAACCGATGGTGTGCTGCTTTATGAGTCGGATTTCAGATGAACCAAGGGGCTTGTGAAGTACAAACACAGCAAAAACGCGTTTATAAGTCTTTTTGTTCATTTCTGTGTTGACAGAAACGAACAAAAGAACAATATAAGGAAGGGAAGAATCCCTTCCTTATATATCCAACCCTCTTACCGCAAAACCTCCCAAGGGGCAGGTCGGTTTTGCTCGCGCCGCGGAGAAACGCGGCGGGACGGTGCCGCTTGTTTGGCGAGAGAAAACACGTGATGTGCTAACACACATAAAACAAAACCTCAAACAACACTTTTACGTGAAGCTTGAGGTTTTATTATACTTTTTTAGAAAAGTTTTTGAAGATTGTTAAGAAACTTTTTTCAAAAAGTTTCTTAACCGGGATCCAAGGGAGAGCCCTTGGCGGTTTCCAAAGGCAGAGCCTTTGGTTAGTCTTCCTTTTTCTTGAAGGGCTTTCTGAAGCCGCGGCGTTCTTTTCCGCCGTCCTTGTTTTCGCCTTCAGCGCTTTCCTTTCTGGGAGGTCTGCTTTCTCCCTCGAGCTTGGGGAGAAGAGCCTTTGCGGAGAGGTTGTAACGGCCCTTTTCGTCGATGCCCATAAACTTAACGGTGAGAGTGTCACCCTCGTTTACGACGTCTTCAACCTTTTCAACGAATGTGTTGGAAAGATCCTTGATGTGGCACATACCTTCCTTGCCGGGTGCGAACTCAACGAAAGCACCGATGGGAATGATTCTTGTAACCTTGCCGGTGTAAACAGCGCCAACCTCGGGCTCGAAGCAGATGCCTTCAATGATCTTCTGTGCTTCAAGACCGCTGTCGCGGTTAACAGCAGCAATATAAACTGTTCCGTCGTCCTCGATGTCGATCTTAGCGCCGGTGTCAGCAACGATCTTCTGGATAACCTCGCCGCCCTTACCGATAACCTCGCGGATCTTTTCGGGCTTGATCTTCATAATGATCATCTTGGGAGCGTACTTGCAAACCTCTTCGCGAGGAGCGGGGATAGCCTTGAGGATGATCTCGTCGATGATGTAATCACGACCCTTGTGAGTTACCTCGAAAGCTTCCTTAATGATCTCGGGAGTAAGACCGTCTACCTTA
>JAFXJH010000123.1 GCA_017532425.1 Clostridia bacterium
CTTCCTTTGTCAGCGGGGTCATATCGGATACGCAGTCAGCGCTTCGCTCGCCCTTTCCCGCAAATTCAACTATAAGCTGACGCGTTTTCTCTTCCTTTATTCCGATCGAGCTGAGAAGCTTGTATGCGGAGCTGCTTTTTTCGTTCAGAATAGCAAGCAGAATGTGCTCTGTTCCGATGTAAGTGTGACCAAGCTCGCGCGCAAAAGCAAGAGAATTGCTGAGCACCCTCTGCGCTGAAACTGAAAATCTATCTACCATAATCATTTTCCTTTCGTTAAATATAAAAATCGAGATGAAAATACTTTTTATAATATTTCCATCTCGAATGAAAAAAAGTCATATTGAAAGTAAATATTTTCAGTAAAAGGAAAATTTTTCTGAATATCGCCTTATTCTCCCGGACTTTTCAGAATATACTGCGAATAGGCAAGCGCAAGAGCATTCCAAACCTCTTTTGTGATCTGACCGCTCGGATTCTCTATACCGTTTCGCTTGCTGAAATCGGCAAGAGCCTCCTTTGTGGCAGAGTCCATACGACCGTTTACTTTTACGTTTTTGTAGTTATATACGTGAAGTGCGCGCAGCATTACCTGAACGATGTAAACTATGTCATATTCATCGCCTTCTTCGGTTATGGCGTTGTACATAAGCATATCAAAGGGAGATATCTTTTCGGGAAGAGAATATATTTCGCGCAACCGACGGGATTCAAGCACGAGACGATTCCACGTGATATAGTCTACAGCTCCGCTTTCGGCGATCCCCTGGCTCTTCTGAAAAGCTTTTACCGCCTCGGCGGTGAGCGATCCGTATATTCCGTCAGGCGTTATGAGCGGAAGCTCGTATCCCGCCTTGTAAAGCTCGCGCAGATAGCTTTGTATTTCATATATTACAAGCTCAGAGCGTCGTATATCCATATTATCAAAGCTCCTTTCTTATGTCTGTCAGGATACCGTGTAGCCGGGATACTGACCCTCGCTCTTGTCGTATCCGCGAACGATGTTTTCCCAGATATCGCCTATGGCATCCCACGTTGTTGCCGATACTACCGTGTTTTCGCGAAGTCCGAAGTAACGTTGAAATGCAAGAACGGCATTTTGAGTCTGCGTATCGTATATTCCTGTAACCTCTACGCTCGGTATCTCGGGATATACCTCGGATATTACCTGCAGATAATTCTGAAGATTTACTACGCTGTCATTTTGAGTCTGATCACGGATAGGTATGCCGGGATATGGGCGCGGTGAATTTTCAAAAAGGTTCTCGGGGAGCTCGTTGAGTATGCCCGCGTATATGTCGTAAGCGTATTCCCAAGTGAAGATATCGACGATCCCCGTGACGGGAAGTTTATATTCGGCTTGAAAAGCGGATACAGCCTCGGCGGTCTTCTCTCCGTAGATGCCGTCGACCTTGATCTGAGGAATGGATTCCACGAAATAAGAGGTAAACAGCATAAGATACTGAATGAGCTCTACTCCGAAGCCGGTCTCACCCGGACCAAGCGTTTCGGAAAACTGCTTTTCAACGTCGGAATAGGTGAGTCCTTCGGATATTATTGAATTAAGCTGCTTGACGCCGTTGAATATCGAAAGTATTTTGTACCAGGTGGCGGGACCGACCACTCCGTCTACCGTGAGATTGAAAATGCGCTGAAATTCTCGTACGGCGTTTTCTGTTTCCTCGCCGAATATTCCGTCTGCAGGGTAGATTTTTGGAATGGCGGGATAGTTTTGCGAAATTCTGTTTATCCGAAGCTGAATAGAGCGTACCTCGTTGCCGATGCTTCCATAGCTTATAGGAATGTCGGGAAAGCTGTCCTCGATAGGCTGTACGGGAACGTTTGTCACGATATCGATGTCATCTCCGTAATAATATGTGAGTATGTCGTAGGCAAATCGCCCTTGGTTTGCAAGGTCCACCGTTCCCCACTGCGACAGACCGTCGCAGGTGGTTGTCGTGCCGTTGCAATATGCGGCAAATAGCGGCTCGATGTATCCGCGTCGGTTGATATAACTGTTGAATATCTGATCGACGATTTTTGATACGTTGTCGAAAATATCGCGTCCGCTTTTGAAGGTCTGGTCATAGGCGGGAAGGGAGGTTATAT
This sequence comes from Clostridia bacterium, assembly GCA_017532425.1. Lineage (GTDB taxonomy): Bacteria > Bacillota > Clostridia > Oscillospirales > CAG-272 > SIG672. Next base: position 2,109 of record JAFXJH010000123.1, read on the forward strand.
CGAAATCATATCCCTGCGCGCGGTAAAATTCGGTATAGACGCGGTTTAGTGCAAATGATATCTGTGCGTATATATTTGCCCGAAGTGAAGCATCCGGCCAGGTCGGATATATTTCTCCCGAGGCGACGTTTTTAATATAGTCTATAAAGGGCAGAGTTACATTCGGGGCGTTTGATGAGGGCGCACCGAGATGGACTGTGATCGTTTCGGGTATGACCGGAAGAACAGAAGGATCGAGATTCATATTTCACCTCCGCCTATATTGCTGTCTACGTTTCTGTGTACGTCGGGAATGAGAGGAATAAGCTGTACCGGCTGTATCGTAGTTATTCCCGAAAATATCGGAACCTCTGCAAATATTTGAGTAAGAAATCCCGATTTGTCTATCTCGATGTTTATTATTGCAAACGGAGGCTCGGGAGAATCGGGAATGAGCGATTCCGATCTCGGCGGGGTCTCTATCTCAAAGGGACGAGTAGAGCCGCTACTGTCGGTAAGCTGAACGTTGAGTACCTTGAACTCGCCCGCCTCGTATCCGCTGACGGTGACCGTTGCTCCTACGATGGGGAGTGCCTCTCCGCGGCTGCGTACTTCGGTTATTATGTATCCTGTTTCCAAAAAATCACCTCTGCTAATTTCTTCGGCAAAGTCTGCCGTGCTCTCTGTGATTATCTTATGCGTTAGCTAAAAAAAGGTTCAAACGCTATTGAAAAAAAGGATAAAATATGGTATAATATTTAAAACCTTAATAAGAATTTTCTTTTTCAGTAGGTCTTTAAAACAAAAAACAGACCCGAACGCCGTTCGGGTCTGAAAAAATAATTCTTATGAATATATCTTTTGATTAGTTGAGTTCTGCGAAGTACTTGATAGTTCTTACCATCTGAGATGTGTAAGAGTTCTCGTTGTCGTACCATGCAACAACCTGTACCTGGTATGTGTCGTCGTCGATCTTTGCAACCATTGTCTGGGTAGCATCGAAGAGCGAACCGTATGTCATACCGATAACGTCGGAAGAAACGATCTCGTCTGTGTTGTATCCGAAGGAAGCGGAAGCCTGAGCCTTCATAGCGTCGTTGATAGCATCAACTGTGATATCCTGACCCTTAACAACTGCAACGAGGATTGTTGTAGAACCTGTGCAAGTAGGAACTCTCTGAGCAGAACCGATGAGCTTGCCGTTGAGTTCGGGAATTACAAGACCGATAGCCTTAGCAGCGCCTGTGGAGTTAGGAACGATGTTCTGTGCGCCTGCTCTTGCTCTTCTGAAGTCGCCCTTTCTGTGGGGACCGTCGAGGATCATCTGGTCGCCTGTGTAAGCATGAACTGTTGTCATGATACCGGACTGGATTGC
>JAFXJH010000009.1 GCA_017532425.1 Clostridia bacterium
CGTGACTTCAAGGGTATCAATCCCGACGGATTCGACGGCAGAGGAAACTACTCGCTCGGACTGAAAGAGCAGCTTATATTCCCCGAAATCGAGTACGATAAGATCGAAAAGATTCGCGGTATGGATATAGCATTCGTTACAACGGCAAAGACCGATGATGAAGCATGAGAACTTCTTATTCAGCTCGGCGCACCGTTCGCTAAATAATGGAGGATAAATAAAGATGGCAAAAACATCAATGAAAGTTAAGCAGCAGAGACCGCAGAAGTTCTCCACACGTGAGTACAACAGATGCAAAATCTGCGGCCGTCCCCATGCTTATATGCGTAAGTACGGAATTTGCCGTATCTGCTTCAGAGAACTCGCTTATAAGGGCGAAATTCCCGGAGTAAAGAAAGCATCCTGGTAATTGACGGACAATTACCTCGGAGAAAGTATTAAACTCCGTCTTATCGGCAGGAAAGTAAAACTTTAACCGCCGATTTGCAGCCCGACGGAAAAAGAGGGCAGCAAGAAAAACACTTGCATAACAGGAGGAAAAAAATATGCAAATATCAGACGTAATCGCGGATATGCTTACAAGAATCCGCAATGCAAACAACGCAAAACACGAAACAGTAGATATTCCCGCTTCTAATATGAAGAAGGCAATTGCTGACATTCTTCTCGAAGAAGGCTACATCAAGAGCTATCAGGTAATCGAAGACGGCAAGCAGGGAATTCTCAGAGTTACACTCAAGTATATCGGCATGCAGAAGGTTATCCAGGGTCTCCGCAGAGTTTCTAAGCCCGGTCTTAGAATCTACGCAGGATGCGAAGATATGCCTAAGGTTATGAACGGCCTCGGCGTAGCAATCGTTTCCACTTCCAAGGGTATCATGACCGACAAGAAGGCTCGTAAAGAGAACGTCGGCGGCGAAATACTTGCATTTGTATGGTAAAGAAGGGAGCATAAAGAGATGTCAAGAATAGGAAGAAATCCCGTTAAGGTTCCCGCAGGTGTAAGTATCGATGTTGCAGAGGGAAACCTTGTTACAGTAAAGGGACCTAAGGGCACCCTTACTCAGCAGTTCAGAAGTGAACTCACAATCGAAACAAAAGACGGCGAGATCGTAGTTTCCCGTCCTAATGATGAAAAATTCAACAGATCCATTCACGGACTCACACGTACACTTATAAGCAATATGGTAGTAGGCGTAAGCGAAGGCTACAAGAAGCAGCTTGAGATCGTCGGCGTAGGATACAGAGCAGCAAAGGAAGGCAATAAGCTTCAGCTTTCTCTCGGTTATTCCCACGGTATTACCTTTGTTGAAGGTGATGGCATTACTTTTGAAGTACCCGATGCAAACACTATCGTAGTATGCGGTATTGATAAGCAGCTCGTAGGTCAGGTAGCAGCAAACATCAGAGCTAAGAGACCTCCGGAACCCTATAAGGGCAAGGGCGTTAAGTATGCCGGTGAGTATGTCCGCCGCAAGGCCGGAAAGACCGGTAAATAATTGAAAGGAGTGGATTAAAATGGTATCAAAGAAGGATTCCAATAAGCAGCGTCTTAAGAGACATGCAAGAGTAAGAGGAAAGATTTCGGGAACAGCAGAATGCCCCCGTCTTTGCGTATATCGCTCGAACGCAAACATCCAGGCGCAGATTATTGATGATGTCAAAGGCGTAACACTTGTATCCGCTTCCTCGTATGAAAAGGACTTTGAATGTGGCAGCAATAAGGAAAGCGCTAAGAAAGTCGGCGCGCTTATCGCTGAACGTGCGATAGCAGCAGGAATATCCGAAGTGGTCTTCGACCGCGGCGGTTATCTCTACCACGGACGTGTACTTGAACTTGCTGAGGGCGCTCGCGCCGCAGGCCTCAAGTTCTAATAAGGAGGATAAAGATGGCAAAAAGAATAGATGCGGCAACGCTTGACCTTCAGGAAAAGCTTGTCAAGACAAAGCGTGTATCTAAGACCGTAAAAGGTGGACGTATTGCCAGCCTCGCTGCCATAATGGTTGTCGGAGACGGAAACGGACACGTAGGCTACGGACTTGGTAAAGCATCAGAAACTCCCGAAGCAATCCGCAAGGGAATTGAGGATGCAAAGAAGAATATGATTGAAGTACCGCTTAAGGGTACAACGATTCCTCACGAAGTAATCGGTGAATTCGGAGCAGGTAAGGTAATGCTTAAGCCGGCACCCGAAGGAACAGGAATTATCGCGAGTGGAACTGTTCGTGCAGTTCTTGAACTTGCGGGAATTAAGAATGTAAGAGCTAAGTGCCTGCGTTCTACCAACCCCACAAACGTAGTTAAGGCTACATTTGAAGCGCTTCGTATGCTCAGAAGTGCTGAAGAGGTTGCACAGATGCGCGGTAAGAGTGTAGACGAACTTTGATAGGGGGAGAACAAGAATGATAAAGATTACACTTGTTAAGAGCCTTATCGGAGCAATTCCGAAACAGAAGGCGACAGCAGCTTCACTGGGCTTCAAAAAGATCGGTGATAGCATAGTTCTTCCTAATACAGAGGCAACAAAGGGAAAGATCAACGTGATCTCCCACCTCGTAAAGGTAGAAGAAGCAGCCGAATAATTCTAAATCAAAGACTTAAAAATCTATGAAGGAGGAGAAAATATGAAGCTCCATGAACTTTCAGCACCCGAAGGCTCCGCAAAGAAGGCTTGGCGTAAGGGCAGAGGACCCGGATCCGGAAACGGAAAGACAGCCGGAAAGGGCCATAAGGGTCAGAATGCTCGTTCGGGCGGCGGCGTACGTCCCGGATTTGAAGGCGGTCAGATCCCGCTTTACAGAAGACTTCCTAAAAGAGGCTTCAACAATAAATTTGCAAAAATTTATAGCATAATTAATGTTGAAACACTTAACGCTCGTTTCAACGACGGTGATACAGTAACCCTCGAAGTACTTTGCAACGAAGGAATTATCAGCAAGGCTAATGACGGACTCAAGGTACTCGGACGCGGTGAAATTACCAAGAAGTTAACAGTTTGCGCAGCTGTCTTTTCGGCTGCCGCTAAAGAAAAAATTGAAGCGGCTGGCGGAAAGGTAGAGGTGATCTAAGTGAGAAAATTTTTCGGTAAAATCAGAGACGTATGGGCAGCAAAAGATATTCGCGTGAAGATACTCTTTACAGCGTTCGTGCTGATTCTGTACAGACTTGGTACCGCTATTCCCGTACCCTATGTCAGAAGCGATATCCTTCAGAGCTTTAACGAGGTATATGGCGGAACAATTTTCGAATACCTCAACACTCTGACAGGTACCGCGCTTGCACAGGCAACAGTATTTGCCCTCGGCATATCTCCTTATATCACAGCTTCAATCGTAATGCAGCTTCTTGCTGTTGCCATCCCTGCACTCGAAAGAATGTCCAAGGATGAAAACGGTAAGAAAAAGATTTCTCAGATAACAAGATATGTAACAGTAGTTCTCGGCGCACTTACCGCTTGGGGTTACTTTGCACTTCTTAAAGCAAATGGATGGCTGTACAGAGATGATTTCTTTGCAGCTCTCGTAATTATTTTCTGTTTCGGCGCAGGTGCTGCTATCGTAATGTGGCTCGGTGAAAAGATCAACGAGCGCGGTATCGGTAACGGTATCTCGATGATACTTTTTGCAAATATCCTTGCAAGCGGTCCCAGCATCGCGATGACTCTTTACAATCTTATTACAGATTGGCCTTGGAACACTATTATCGGTGTGCTCGGTCTGATCATCGGTATTGCAATTGTATATTTCATAGTATTCATTACGAACAGTGAACGTAGAATTCCGATTCAGTACGGTAAGAGAGTAGTCGGAAGAAAAGTTTACGGCGGACAGAACACAAATCTTCCCCTTAAGCTGAATATGTCCGGTGTTATGCCGATCATCTTCGCTTCTTCTATCGCTTCGCTTCCCGCAACAATACTGACACTTTGCGGAATTTCTGCTTCCGATGAAGGCTTCTGGGGACGTTTCCTTGAGTTCTTCGATGCTTCGTCGTTTGTATATCTTATTGTATATCTCGTTCTCATCGTAGCGTTCTCGTACTTCTATATTATGATTTCCTTCGATCCTATCGAGGTTTCGAACAATCTTAAGAAGAACGGTGGTATGATCCCCGGCGTACGTCCCGGCGAACCTACAGCGGCATATATCAAGAAGATACTTGGCAGAATAACATTTATCGGTGCATTCTTCCTTTGCATCGTTGCAGGACTTCCTATGCTCATTAACTGCATAGCAAGCGTATTTGACTATAGCGGACTCGCAAGCATCGCGTTCGGCGGATCTTCTCTGCTTATCGTAATCGGTGTTGCTCTCGAAACAGGCCGCGATATCGAATCTCAGCTCACTATGCGTCATTACAAGGGATTCCTTCAGTAATTAACTTTTCTTGCGAAAGAGGGATGAGAAAATGAAAATAATGTTTCTTGGTGCCCCCGGAGCGGGCAAAGGTACACAGGCTGAGATAGCTTCCGAGAAGTTCGGTATCCCCGCAATTTCAACAGGTGCTATCATCAGAGAGGCAATCAAAACCGGTACGGTTATGGGACTTGCCGCAAAGGAATATACCGAAAAGGGAGCTCTTGTTCCCGATAAGGTTGTAATAGGTATAATAAAAGAGAGACTTGAAAAGGACGACTGTAAAGACGGATTTATCCTCGACGGATTCCCCCGCACAGTTGCTCAGGCAGAAGCTCTTGACGAAATGGGAATCGAGCTCGACGTTGTTGTAAGCATCGAAGTGCCCGACGAAAAGATCGTTACACGTATGAGCGGACGCCGCGTCTGCGATACTTGCGGAGCAAGCTATCATATCGTGTATAAGCCCTCTAAGGATGGCAAGACCTGTGATAATGACGGTACTGTGCTTACAATGCGTAAGGATGACAGCCCCGAAGTCGTTCTCAGCAGACTTGATATTTATCATGAGCAGACAGAGCCTCTCAAAGACTTCTACCTCGCTAAAGGCAAGCTTAAGCTTGTTGAAGGTCAGGAAGAAGTTGTCGATACTACAAGACTCACACTTGAAGCTCTCGGTGGTAAATAAATGATACAATTAAAAAATGCACATCAGATAGCCATAATGAAGGATGCCGGTAGAATAACCGGTGAAGCACTTGCTCTTGGCGGTGAACTTGTACGTCCGGGTGTAACGACCGCGTATATAGACAGTATGATTCGCCGCCATATAGAAAAGTGCGGAGCAAAGCCGTCATTTCTCGGATACGGCGGATTCCCTGCATCAGCCTGCATAAGTATAAACGAGCAGGTGATACATGGGATTCCTTCCGAGAACGTGGTACTTAAAGAAGGCGATATCGTGAAGATCGATGTCGGAGCTTACTATAAGGGATTCCACGGAGACAGCGCAAATACCTTCAGATGCGGAAAAGTAAGCGAACTTGCCGACCGTCTTATAGAAGCTACAAAAGAAAGCTTTATGCGCGGTATCGAACAGATCGAATCGGGTAAGAGAATCGGAGATATCGGAAGCGCGATTGAAAAAAGCGTTATCTCGGATGGATTTTCGGTGGTCAGACGCTACGTCGGTCACGGCGTGGGTAAGGATCTTCACGAGTCCCCTGAGGTTCCAAACTACGGTACCCCCGGTCGCGGAGCAAGACTTGTTCCGGGCATGGTAATCGCCATAGAACCTATGGTGTGTACCGGCAGCGGCGATGTTTTCGAAAAAGAAGACGGCTGGACCGTTATTACTGATGACGGTGGGCTTTCCGCTCACTATGAACACACGGTTGCAATGACAGATAACGGTATTATACTGCTTACACAGATATAATACGGTATGCGACCTAAAAAGAAAAAACTCGAGCATCTCAGATTTAAGGGCGATTCTTGGCGAGGTAGAAACGCTCGCTTAAGATGATTCCTTATCAGATGAGAAGCTAAGTGAGGCAATCAGGAGGGATTGTTCTGCCTAAAGATGATGTAATTGAATTTGAAGGAACGGTTGTAGAGGCTCTTCCTAACGCCACCTTCAAAGTAAAGCTTGCTAACGGACATATGATAACAGCTCATCTGTCCGGAAAGCTCAGAATGAACTATATCTGGATACTCCCCGGTGACTCGGTAAAAGTAGAGGTTTCTGTCTATGACCTCACCAAGGGACGTATTACATGGCGTTCTAAATAGTCAAATTCAGAAAGGAATGGTGACAAACAATGAAAGTAAAACCATCCGTTAAAAAGATTTGCGATAAGTGCAAGATCATAAAAAGAAAAGGTAACGTAATGGTTATATGCGAGAACCCTAAGCATAAGCAGAGACAGGGTTAAAAAAGAGAGAGGTGAATAACTGAATGGCACGTATAGCTGGTGTTGATATTCCTAACAACAAGCGTATAGAGATCGCTCTTACCTATATCTATGGAATAGGAAGAAAGAGCGCAAATGACATTCTCGCGGCTACCGGTATTAATCCCGATACACGCGCAAAGGACCTTACCGATGATGAAGTAAGTAAGCTTCGTGACGAGATCGAAGCAAACTACACCGTAGAAGGTGACCTTCGTCGTGACGTATCTCTTGAGATCAAGAGAATGGTAGAAATCAACTGCTACCGCGGAATCAGACATAGAAAAGGTCTTCCGGTAAGAGGTCAGAGAACCAAGACAAATGCGAGAACCAGAAAAGGTCCCGCAAAGACAATCGCTAACAAGAAGAAGTAAAGGAGTGATTCAAAAAGATGGCAAAGGCAGCAACTAAAAAGGTCATCAGAAAGCGCCGCGAGCGCAAGAATATTGAAAAGGGAACTGCTCATATTCGTGCGACCTATAATAATACCATCGTGACGATCACCGATACAAACGGAAACGCAGTATCGTGGGCATCGGCAGGAGAACTCGGATTCAAGGGCTCCAGAAAGTCCACTCCGTTCGCAGCACAGATGGCATCCGAAACCGCTGCAAAGGCAGCAATCGAGCATGGTATGAAGACCATCGAAGTATATGTTAAGGGACCCGGAAGCGGAAGAGAAGCAGCGATCAGAGCACTTCAGACCGCAGGCCTTGACATTACAATGATCAAAGACGTAACCCCTATCCCGCACAACGGATGCAGACCGCCTAAGAGAAGACGTGTCTGATTGAAAGAAACTAAGGAGGAAACTATAAATGGCAAGATATACAGGCCCTGCATGTAAGCTCTGCCGTAGAGAAGGCGTTAAGCTCTTCCTCAAAGGCGACCGTTGCCTTACCGGAAAGTGCGCTATGGAGCGTAGACCGGTAGCGCCCGGACAGCATGGTGCAGAAACAAAGAAACCTCGTGAATACGGAATGCAGCTCCGTGAAAAGCAGAAGACCAAGAGATATTATGGCGTTCTCGAAAACCAGTTCAAGAGCTATTTCGAGAAGGCAGATAATCAGGAAGGCGTAACAGGTGAAAACCTCCTCAGCCTGCTTGAGCGTAGACTCGACAATGTTGTATACAGAATGGGACTCGCAAGCAGCCGCAGAGAAGCACGTCAGTTGGTACTTCATGCTCACTTCACACTCAATGGAAAGAAGGTAAATATTCCTTCCCTTATCGTAAAAGTAGGCGACGAGATCGCGCTTAAGGACAACGTAAAGTCTCTTGAAAAGTTCGCAGGACTTATCGAGAATATGCAGTCCCACGTAGCTCCCGCATGGCTTGACCTCAACAAGGACAAAGCTGCTGCAAAGATCGTTGCACTGCCTAAGAGAGAGGATATTGATTTTCCGTTTGACGAACAGCTTATCGTTGAGTTGTATTCGAAGTAATAATCAGCCTCCAACGTGTTTATTACGGTGCAGTTAAGAAAACCGTACACCACCAAACGCAAAAAATAATAAGGAGGAACATTTAATGAAAAACATCGAAAAGCCGACTGTTGTAACTGAATTCGAAAGCGAAAACGGAAGCTTTGGCAGGTTTGTTGTAGAGCCTCTTGAGCGCGGATACGGAACAACTCTCGGAAATTCACTTCGCAGAGTACTGCTTAGTTCACTTCCGGGTGTCGCAGTTGTATGCATCAAGATAGATGGCGTTCTTCATGAGATATCGACAATTCCGGGCGTTAAAGAAGACGTTCCCGAAATCGTTCTCAATATCAAGGGTATAGTTGCAAAGCTTTACACCGAAGGCGCTAAAATGGCGATCATAGACGTAACCGGACCTGCAGAAGTAACGGCAGGAAATATTAAGCAGGATGCGGATATTGAAATTCTCAACCCTGATCTTCATATAGCCACACTCAGCGACAACGCTCATCTGTACATCGAGCTCACATTCGATCACGGACGCGGCTATGTTTCTCAGGAAAAAAACAAGCAGAGTAATTCACCGGTCATCGGAGTTATATACACAGACTCGATTTATACACCCGTATACAGCGTAAGCTATAAGGTAGAAAATACCCGTGTTGGTAACATTACCGACTACGATAAGCTTACACTTGAGGTGCAGACAAACGGTACTATTTCTGCAAAGGATGCAGTATCCTATGGCGCCAAGATACTCAACGAGCATCTCAGTCTCTTCGTAAACCTCTCCGAGGAAACAGGAGACAGACAGATACTTATCGATAGCAACGCTACCGTAAAGGAAAAAGTTCTTGAGATGACCATTGAGGAACTTGACATGTCTGTTCGTAGCTTCAACTGCTTGAAGCGCGCAGGCATCAATACTGTAGAAGACCTTGTAAGCAAGACCGAGGAAGAGATGATTAAGGTCAGAAACCTCGGAAAGAAATCACTTGATGAAGTGAGGGCAAAGCTTCATTCGCTGGGTCTCGTCTTCAAGCACGAAGACGAATAATCCGCCCCACAAAAAGTTGAAGGAGGTAAAACAGAAATGCCAGGAACCAGAAAACTCGGCAGAAAGACAGCGCATAGAAATATTATGCTCCGCGGTCTCGTAACATATCTGCTTGAAAACGGCAGAATTGAGACAACAGTAACAAGAGCAAAAGAAGTTCGCGCGCTTGCTGATAAAATGATAACGCTCGGCAAGACAAATACTCTTGCTGCACGCCGTCAGGCACTTGCTTTCATTACTAAGGAGGATGTCGTAAGAAAGCTCTTCGACACCATCGCTCCCAGCTATGAAAATCAGAACGGTGGTTACACCGCTATTTACAAGCTCGGACCTCGCCGCGGAGACGGCGCAGAGATGGCAGTAATCACACTTGTTGGTTACGAAGCTCCCGCAAAGCAGGCTGAAACAGATGAAAAGAGCGATGCCAAGAAGGTAGAAGCTCCCGCAATCGAAGGCTAAAAGCTTATTATATCGAAAAATCCCGTAAGTATTATGCTTACGGGATTTTTTTTTGCTTTTTTATAGCGCTTGCAGGTGTTTTTATTATTTTGGGATTAGAAGAACCTTTTGAAATAACGCTGATCATATTTTGACAGTCGTCGATGCCGAGAAAATAAATGCTTTTTAGTGGCGCTCCAAGAGAGGATATCCGTTTTTCTAACCATTTTTCATCGATCTTCAAGAGGCTAAGATTAAAATCTATTATCTCACCGCTTATAATAAGACTGTGCACCATACCGCCGCTGTTTTGTGAAGATGAATCCGGATTTTTGGGGAGTATGGAGAGTCGACCGTTGGGCTCAAGAATCAGATATTCGATGTCGGAAATATCAAAATATCCCTGACCGCGAAGCTCGCAAATAAGCTCGTCAAGAGAAATTCGATTCTTTTTGATCTCGGAAATCCGAAGCTCGCCGCGATAGATTATATACGATGGCTTTCCTTCAAACAATTTCTTTATAAATCGCTTTTTCCCGATTATAAATGGCAATATGATCTCAAACGATATTATAAGAAGCACGGGAATTATTGCACGCTTGAGCGGGATCCGAAAGTCAGTTATCGGGACGGCGGCGATCTCGGATAATAAAAGAGTGGTGATAAGCTCGGAAAGCTCCATCTCGCCGAGCTGACGCTTTCCCATAATGCGCATTGAAACAGTTAAAACGAAATATATTATCAGCGTACGTACAAGTAAAGTTGTCAGCTCGTCCAAATCATTCTCCTTTGCTTGATGTAATAAAAAATAGCCTCAAATATATTTTCTGTGATTTGAAAGAAAATATACTTTGAGGCTGAATTTTGTTTATTTCATAAGCTTTCCCTTGACAAATGAGGAGAGTACGTTCAGATCATCGTCGATTACAATGAAATCGGCGTCATAGCCGAGAGCAATTCGTCCCTTTTTCAGACCGATACAGTTGGAGGGCGTTTCGGAAGCCATTTTGAAGGCATCGTATTTGGGAATACCGAATGAAATCGCCGAGCGTACACAGTCCATAATAGTCGAAGAGCTTCCGTTTATAGTGCCGTCGGGAAGATATGCGTGAGAATCTCTTACAACGGTAACGGCATCGTTGATGATATATTCTCCGTCGGGAAGACCGGCGGTAGAAACCGAATCGCTGATAATTACCATTCTGTCGCTGCCAAACGTGCGGTAGAGCATCTTTACAACAGCGGGATGCAGATGGAATCCATCGGATATAACTTGAACGTATGCTCCCTTGTCGATGGCGGCGCCGATAGGTCCGGGATTTCTGTGATGAAGGGGAGACATTGCGTTGAAGGTGTGGGTAAGGCAATTAGCACCGCGTTCAAATGCCTCGCAGGCGGTAGCGTAATCGCAGGCGGTGTGTCCGAGTGCAACGGCGACTCCGCATTTTTCGATAAAATCCATAGCACCGTCAATTTCGGGAGCGACGGTTATCATTTTTACGTTGTTGTAGCGTCGGAATTCTTCGATGTCGGGCAGACGGATGAATCGCTTGTCCTGCGCACCTGCCGCTTTGTGAGAAATGTACGGACCTTCGAGATGGTATCCGGGAATGTCGGGACCGCAGTCTGGGAAAGGAATCTTGTTCACGGCGCGGTCAAGCGCTTCGGGCGGAGCTGTAAGCGTGGTGGGAAGCCATGACGTTGTGCCGCTTCTGACGAGAAAGTCTGCCATTTCCTTTCGGCCGTTTCCGTCCGTTGTGTCGAACGACATACAACCGTGCGCGTGAATATCGAACAGACCGGCTAATATTTCTTTGCCGCCGATATCAAATATTTCGCTGTTTTCGGGTGAAAAATCAAGAGAATAGGGAAGTATCTCTTTAATAATGCCATCTTTTATGACAATATCCTGCTTTTTGTCACGGATAAGAGCATTTTTTATAACTGTAATCAACTTTAGTCCTTCTTTCTGTTAAAATAAACTATTTCTTTTATACCGCAATCACCAGAGCTGTATTTTTGGTGAATGAATCCTTTGGGATGCGTCTTGACGCGGTAACGCCTTCGGGGATGAGGAAGCGTGTCGTAATGCCTCATCATTTCGGTTGCAAGAAGAGTGGACATTTCGCTGCGTATCGAAGCATATTCGGGGTCGTCCCAAAGATTTTTAAGCTCGAGAGGATCGCTTGTAATATTGTAAAGATATCCCTCACCAAGATCATCAAGCTGAAGCTTGTAGTCACCGCGGCGAACCATGCGGCATTTTCCGCACTGCGTCCATGTGTTAAGACAGTCAAAAGCCGTATAGTCGGGACTTGCGCCCTCGGTGGGAAGATCAAGAGTGTCATCGTCCGTCCAACGCAGACCGCCGTATCCGCTTTCCGAGTAAGCAATATCGTATTCTCCGTCGGGAATATTTTCGCCTGTGAGAAGAGGCAGTATGCTCTTGCCTTGAACGCCATACGGAATATCCTCGCCGAGGATGTCGCAAATCGTGGGGAGAATGTCAACAATATTTACGCAGGCTTTTTCGCGTATATTTTTACGTATTCCCGGACCGCGCCATACCATAGGTATGTTTACAAGAAGGTGAGGCAGCTCGGGACCCTTGCGTAAAAGTCCGTATTCACCGACAAAATCGCCGTGATCGGAAAGAAAAATTATATAAGTATTTTCAAGGAGTTCCCTCTCTTCAAGACCGCTGTGCAGACGTCTGAGCTGATCGTCGATAAGCCTGAGCATGCCGTAATAGTTTGAGCGCATACGTCCGAGACGGGTGTCAATATCGTCGGAAATTCGCTCCCAGACACGGCGAAGCCAGGAAAAACGCTCACTCTTTGACTCGAGAGCCTCGACTCCGGTAATTTTGGGGAGCTTGTCGGGCGCAAACATATCAAAATAGGGCTCGGGTACCTGCCAGGGATTGTGCGGTTCAGCCATACTTATCCAAAGAAAGAATGGGGAATCCTTGCAAGTGTCGATAAATTCAAGCGCATTTGAAATATTTCTGTAAGGAAACTGCACCTCAACTCCACCGGGCGAGGGAATGTAGCTTTCAAGATGCTTGGTGCCTGAAAGAAATTTTGCAAATTCAGCCTCCTCGGGTGTAGAGTTCATCTCACCCTCACCGCCGAGATGACCGTTGACCTTGGCAAAATCAAAATCCGCGGGAATGTGATGCGTGTGATTTTTTCCGCAGAGCGCGGTCTTGTATCCCTGCTTTTTAAAAATGTCAAGCAGATCCTCGGTATAAACGGCATCGCGGGCATTGAAATTAGTACGTACCTTGTGACTTTCGGGATATCTTCCCGTGAACATACTGACTCTTGCGGGCATACAAGTCGGATTCGGTGTGTAAGCCGATTCGAAATCGACGCCGCCCTTAGAAAAAGCATCGAGGAAGGGCATAGTGTCAAGCTCAAAGCCACGGCTCTTTCGAAGGTCGGCACGTTGCTGATCGGTCATAACGATAATAAAATTAGGTTTCATTATATTTCTCCTTGAATGAAGGTATGTATATATGATAACATAAATACTCGGGTATTTCAAGTAGAACAGAGGATTTAATAGCCTAAATCAAAATAAAACCGATAGATCTTCAAAAAAATCTATCGGTTATTTTGAGTATGATTATCAGAGGTTTCCCGTTTTTTCGCACTGAAGAATGTATTCATCCTGCTCTTTTTTTGAGAGATTGCAGAAAAGCACGTTCCACCCGCAAAGTCTTACCTGAAGAGTTTTGTATTTTTCGGGCTCAAGCTGTGCGGCTCTGAGTGTGTCGAGACTAAGCACGTTAAACTGTACGGCAAAGCCTCTCTTAATCATAAAGGTCTTCAGAAGTGCGAGAAGAGCCTTCATTCCGTCCTCACCCTTTGCGGCAGAGGAGTGAAGAAGCAGGTCAAGAACGGTTCCGTTGGGCGTGTTCGTGTAATCGACAGCGCAAGCAGAGAGAATATGAGCAGTCACACCCTTGATGTCGCAGGCTGTGGTTGCACACATATTTTTGGAAAGAGTTTCTCCCGAAAGTCTTCCGTCTGCACTTGCACCCGTTTTTGCACCGAAGGTAAATCTCCAGTCGATAGAGAAGGTTCCGAGACGGAAAACGCCGCCTCTGCCGTTAGGATGCCCGTTTATCTTCTTGCCGAGAAAATCGATCGTGTCCTTGACAAAGAAATCTGCCTCGGGAATGTTGTTTCCGTATTTGGGCATTTTTGAAAGAACGTAGGTACGAAGATCCTCGTGACCTTCCCAATTGGAGGCGAGTATATCGGCAAATTCCTTGAGAGTGAGTCTTTTTTCCTCGAAAACAAGCTTCTTTATGGCAATGAGAGAATCAGCCATAGTTGCACTTCCGAAGGCGTTTATCGAAGAATTGTTGTATTTTGCGCCGCCGTGGAAGGCATCGATACCTTTTTCGACAGAGTCTGCATAGGTAGAGGAAAGCACGGGCGATATTACGTCTACGGGATAATAGCTCTCGTAGGACGACGTCATATGCATGACATCGTCGGCAAAAGCCTCGCACTGTACGCGATAAGCTGTGTATAAAGCTTCAAAAGAGTCAAATGAGTCGGCATCGCCGGTGGCCGGACCAATAGTTTTGCCCGTGATCAGATCTTTTCCGTTAAAGAGAGCGGCTTCAAGAGCCTTTGGAAGGTTGATACAACCGTTGCAGGAACAAGGCACTTCTCTGCGGTATGAAGCGATCTCGTAGCATCCTACGATGGTAAAATCGACAGTGTCCTCACGGTCTTCTCCGAGCGCAGTGAGAGCATCGGACGCAACCTCGCAGTTTATAAATACAATGCTGTTTCGTCCCTGACGTACGCTTTCAAGCGCAAGAGCGGTAAGATCGTCGGGCGTTTTTGCTGAATAGCAGAAATGAAGCTTGGGGTCGTAAACGTTAAGCTTAATGTACTCTTCAAGCAAAATGTATGAGAGTCTGTTTGCACGCGACTCGCCGTTTTTGTATAAGCCTGCGATGGCAAATGGCATATTAGCGACCGCTTGTTCGGTATAGCAGGTATAGAGGAATGCTCGTGTATATTCGCGTACACCATCTTCGTCGAGAATACCGTTTTCGATGTCAGATTTCATAAAGGGATAGAAAAGCGCATCTACCGGACCGAGCGTGCGAAGATGCACACCCTCTGCTCTGTGCTGAATGCTGTAGTAAAGGAAGGTCATCTGCATAGCCTCGCGCAGAGTCGCGGGCGGACGCTTTGCAAGATTTTTAAGCGTTTTCGATACCTCTGAAAGGTTTTCGCGCGCGAAAAGGTCATCTTGAAGTTTTGAAACACGATCTGCAAGGTCGGCAAGTCTGCTTATATATGCAAAGATCCCCTCGTAAACTATTTCGCAGGATCTGTAGAAATCTGATCTTTTGCTGTCGCTTGCACCGCATAGCGAAGCATTTTGACGTATTCTTTCGAGCATTCCGCTAAACCCGAGCGATATAACGCTGTCCCAATCGGCGGCGGTATGACCGAAATCGGGTGCTGCGGTGAAGGAAAGCGTGGAGGAACCGTCAAGATATATTCTCCGTGTGTATGGAGCAAGCGACTTCATATTCTGTCTGTGTCGAAGCTCACGCGTTTTAAGGGCTGCATCACGACCGTCAAGCGCACCTGCAAAATATTCGTAGGGATTTACACTTATTCGTGCGTTTTTGAGAATAAAGGCTTCTATCTCCGCCATAGTTATTACGGGAGAGAGGTCCTCGCTGTTTGCAGAGATCTCTTCTATCCCGCAAAGAAGCTCTTCTGTCGTCATACCTTCTGCGTACTGAATATACTCGCCGAAATAATCACGGTTTATTTTTTCGCGGTAGGTGTTGAAAGCATCTTTTATCATACGTTATCTCCAATCGGACATGAATTTTAGGTCTGTAGCTTATCATTTACTATATGATAGCACCCCAAATTTTAAAAGTAAATAGATATATCAAACATTTTGGACAAATCGCTCATAAAATATTGAATTTTTTCGCGATATGAGGTATAATCTAAGCGTAAAATAACGTGAGGTAGATGGCTGTGAAAAAACTTAAAGCAATAAATGAAAACGAAATTCAGATGATGTATCCGATAAATGCTTGGAAGGGATATATTCTTGAGCGGAGAATACCGATGGGATCGGGACGCAAAAGCGACGGTCTGCTCTATATAATAGGCGGAAAATGTGAGTATTTCTTTGAAAACGGAGATAGTTTTACCGTAAAATCGGGTGATGTATTCTATCTTGCAAACGGAGCACGCTATGAGATGAATATAATAACCGAAAGATACGATTTTATGGCTGTAAATTTCTTCTTTAAAGAGGAAGAAGGAATGTGCAGAAGCGAGAATTTCGGAAATATGCCCGATTGCGAAAATAAGTTTCTGAAGGCTATATCCGCGTGGGAAAATAAGCATATGGGTTATATGACCGAAACGCTCGGGATACTTTGCGAAATATATACTCAGATACTTAAAAATTCTCAATCGGAATATATGCGTTCGGCGTCGAGAGAAAAAATTGACCGTGCGCGTGAATATATGCACCTTCATTACGCAGATGAAGATATGAGCATTGCGGCAGTAGCAAGGGAAAACAAGCTCAGTGATGCTCATTTCAGACGTCTTTTCGTGCAGTATATAGGTGTATCTCCACAGGAATATCTGATAAACTTAAAAATAAACCGCGCAAAGGAGCTGCTTGCAATAGGATTGAGCGTTTCGGACGCGTCATCTCAATGCGGACTTGCAGATCAATGCTATTTCAGTCGGATATTCAAAAAATATACAGGAATGACTCCGTCAAAATACAGAAGGGATTTTTTTGAATGAAATGTAAATTTGCGAAAAAATAAAATAAAAAAAATAAAATATTTGGTAACTATGTTGCAAATATGATTTTTATATGATATAATTATCGAGTAAAAATGTATAGTCCGTAATTTTTGCGGATATGGAGGTACTTATGAAAAAACTGATAAGTCTGATTCTGGCATTACTTATGTTTGCACTTCCTCTTTGTGCGTGTAAGACAGAAAAGCCTGCAGATGACCCCGATCTTCCCGAGGAAGAAGGTCCTAAGGAGCTTACACACGAAGAAAAGTATGACATCAATAATGAAGAAATCTCAACGTTTACCAACCCCATTCAGAGCGTTCTTGCAAAAGGCGAAACATGGATGGAATATGGCGTAGGCGACCCGTTTGTTATGAGATATAACGGAATGTATTACCTGTACTGCAGTACCAAGGATAATAACCTCGGTATAAAGTGCTGGTCCTCCAAGGATCTTGTAAATTGGACGTATGAGGGACATTGCTGCAGCGATAAAAAAGCTATAGGCGCGTATGCTCCCGAGGTTTACTACTATAATGGTAAATTCTATATGTATACGTCTCCCGCAGGAAACGGACACTACGTATATGAAAGTGATTCTCCTACAGGTAAATACACAAGAGTTACCGGAAACTTCGGTATGTCTATTGACGGTAGCGTGCTTATCGACCAGAACGGTATATGGCATTTCTACACAGCAGACGGCGGCGGAATCGTAGCTTATAATATGGCCAGCCCCACAGAGGTACTTCCCGGTAAGACCAATGTTGGCGCGTATATGAACGGTTGGACAGAAGGCCCGATGATAATTTATCATGACGGATATTACTTCCTTACGTACACAGGAAACCACGTTTGGTCGAAGAGCTATAGAATAAACTATGCTGTAAGCTCAAACGCTCCCACAGTATTTACTCCCGATAACGATAATAACCCCCTGCTTGTAAGCACAAATAAAGAAATATTCGGTATAGGACATAACTCTGTAGTTAAGGGTCCTGACCTTGACGGATATTATATTGTATATCACTCGATAAATCAGAAAGTTCCTCAGCGTTATATGAGCATTGACCGTATATACTATAACGGCAATACTATGAACGTTCTCGGACCTACAGTAACAAATCAGCAGACACCCCTTCTTCCCGATATATATTCCTTCTTCGATTCCGAATATGATCTTGCGGCATTTGAAGGAAAGGGTGCATTCCTTTCTGATGATCTGGATCTCCTTCTTAACAAGAATTCTATGATAATCAGCAAGTCGAAGCTTCCCGATGCTGCAGACCGCTTCACAGTAGAGCTTACGGTAAGCTCGATCTCCGATGGCGGAAAAGCAGGTGCTATATTTGGCTATAAGGACGATAAGAACTACGGTAAGGCACTCTTTGATCCCGATAATCAGACTCTCAACGTTACAATTTTTGTAAACGGCGAGAAGACAGAAAAGTCCTTCAAGTTTAAGAAGAGCTTCAAGGAAGACGTTAAGTTTGACTGCGTACAGAGTATGCAGATCGAAAAGAACGGCGAAAAGTTTGTATTCTACGTAAACGATCTCGAAGTAGGAAAGCTCGATAGCGAGCTTAAGTGCGGCGCAGTAGGTTGTGTAACCGAGGGCGCGAGCGCAACGTTCGGATATATCGGTGCAGTTGACGAATTCGGCGGAAGCGGTGCCGGCGACCTCTATAAGGTAGTTTCGAGCGACGCAGGTGAATTCTATGCTATCTACTGCTCTAACGATAATATCAAGACAGTAAAGAATAACAGCGAGCAGTGCCTCGTTGCTGAAGCAGGCAATACATATAACTACAGAATTCTCGCAGAGGCTAACGGCGTTTACGATATCGCTATTCAGTATCGCGCAGAGGCTGATACAAAGCTTGCATTCTATATAGACGGTGAACTTGTTGAAGGTCTTGAAATGACACTTTCAGCATCGAGAGCAATGACAGTTGTATCCGGAAAGATCACTCTTCCCGAAGGAAAGCATAGCCTCTCAGTTGAGGTCGTTTCAGGCGGAGCAGAAATAAGACAATATAATATCCTTCTTTCTGCAGAGGTTGAAGAAACACTTATAGACTTCTCCTCAAGCAGAGACGGAAACGTATATAGCGACGGCTCTTGGAGCGTAAGCGGCGGAGCTATCTCTCTCGGCGGAAACACTAAGATCGGTAAGCGTCTCTACGGTAACGAAAACTGGAGCGACTATACTGTTGAGGTTGAGGTTACTCCTACAAACGGTGTAAACGCAGGACTTCTCGTTCGTGCTATTAACCCCGGAAACCCCGTACTTCTTAATAACTCTATTACAGATTCCAACCTCCGTGCAGGAACAGACTGGGTTCAGGGCTATTTCGTAGGAATCAGCGCAAATGCTGTGGTCCTCGGAAAGCAGAACTACGGTTGGAAGCAGCTTAAGACAGCAAACGGAGAATTCTCTGTGAATGAAACATATACCCTCAAGGTTGAGTGTGTAGGCGCAAATATCAAGGTGTATGTTGATGGCGAGCTTAAGATAGATTATACAGACGCTGACGAGCCTTGGATCCAGGGTATGGTAGGTCTCAGATGCCATTCAGCTGCAGCTAAGTTTGACAACCTTAAAGTAACTCCCATAGTTAACGTAACACCCGCAAAATAATATAACTGATGAGTTCTCTTATTGAGGAGAGGTTTATATGTTAAAAAAAATAATAATAGCTGTTTTACTGACAGCTATGATGATTCCCGTACTTGCGGGATGTAAAGATACTAAAGAGCCTGAAAAAATAGGACCGGTGTTTAATCTTACAGAAGAGGAAACTGAAATATTCAGTAACCCGCTCAAGATTCAAAATACGTCGACAGGCGGTATAGGCGACCCGTTTGTAATGAGATATGACGGTGTTTATTACCTCTATCCGAGTACAAGCGCACGCGAGCCTTACGTAAGATGCTGGTCCTCAAAGGATCTTGTAAACTGGAATTATGAGGGCTACGTAGCATCTCATAAGCTCCTTGATAACGCATATGCACCCGAGGTCACATACTTCAACGGTAAGTTCTATATGTACTCAGCAACTCCGGACGGAGCAACACACAGATGCCTTGTCAGTACTTCTCCCACAGGTCCGTTCAAATTTGCAGATGAAGAGGGTCAGGGCAGAAAAATAGACGGACACGTATTTATCGATAACGACGGTAAATGGTACTTCTATTCGGCAAGCGGAGAAGGAATAAAGGTGTATCCTATGCAGCGACCCGAGTGGATAGGAAACGACTCCATAGGTGATCTTGCACAGATCACGGGCGCTTGGACCGAAGGACCGATGGTGGTTTACCACGACGGATATTACTATCTTACGGCAACGGGAAATCACCTCAGAAATAAATCCTACCGTATCGTATACGGACACTCTACAACCGCTCCGTACGTTTATAACGTTCCGGACGAGAATATCGTTCTTATAAATACGGTTGGAGAGTATGTTACGACCGGACATAGCTCTTCGGTAAAGGCTCCCGATCTTGACGGATATTATATAGCATATCATACTATCCTGCCGAATCAGCCCGGACGCCGTATGTGTATTGAAAGGATCATTTTTGACGGCACGTCGATGAGCGTCTTAGGACCTACGGAAGGAAATCAGGTATATAGTTCTATGCCCGATATCTATTCGCATTTCGACAGCAGCGACGACCTTGCAATATTCGAAAAGGCGGCCGGAACGGTTGAAAACGGTAAGATCACTCTTAAAAACGGCGATAAGGTTATATCAAAAGAAGCACTTGCAGGTAACAAGTATACGATAGAAATAACAACAAGCGGCATCGATAAGAATGCCAAAGCGGGTGTTATATTCGGATACAAGGACGAAAAGAACTACGGAAGCGCAGTTTTTGATACAAAGAGCGAAAAGCTGATAATAACCTTCGTCGTTGACGGAAAGAAGACTACTCACGAAGAAAAGCTTGTGAGAAGCTTTGATATTCCGTATGACTTCGATGCCGTTCAGGCAATACAGGTCGAAAAATCAGGAAAGACCTTCACCTTCTACGTAAATGACAGAGAGATCGCTAAATATGAAAGCACTCTTGACGGAATGAAGGTCGGACTTACAGCAGAGGGCGGAAACGCTAAATTCAGCTTCCTCGGAGCATCCGACGAGGTTGGAGGAAGCAGTAACTGCGATTTCTATAAGGCAGTAAGCGCAAAGGCAGGCACCATTCCCGCACATCTTTGCCTCGAGGACGATAATATAGATAAGCAGAAGGATAAGGACGATACGACATACGTAAAAGCTTCCTTTAACGACTCATTCAATTACCGTATATACGCGTCGGAGAACGGAAATCATACTCTCAGCGTAAAGTACAGAGCAGAGTCAAAGGCTACTCTTGAGGTGTACGTTGACGGAGAGCTTGCATCAACTCTTGCGCTTGAGCCTTCCGAAAAATATACATCGGCAGCTATTTCACTGCTTTCTATGGAAGAAGGTAAGCACGTTATTACTCTCTACATGAAAGAGGGTAATGCCGATCTTAAGTCCCTTACAATGCTTAAGGTTGCAGATTACGGAAGTATGTCGCTTGATTTCAAGAGCGATACGAAGACAAACAGAATTCATACTGATGGACTGGGCTGGAAGGTCAGCGGCGGTGCGCTCGTTGGATCCTCGCTCGGTAAGCGTGTTTACGGAGATGTAAAGTGGGGCGACTACACTTATGAAGGTGAAATCACCTTTGAAGGCAAATCGATAAGCTCGGGTATTCTTTTCAGAACGACCGATGCGGCAGACAGCGCACTTGATCTCTCGGATGAACCTTCGACCGATAAAACAACGAAGAATGGCGAAAATTGGATGCAGGGATATTATCTCTACTTCACAGCGAGAGAGCTTGTTCTTAAAAAATGCAACTATAATATAAAGAATCTGACTACGGCAACCTATAAGTTCAAAACGGACAGCGAGTATAAGTTCAAGGTAGTCTGCGAAGGAGCAAATATCAAGGTTTATATCAACGATGAGCTTCTCATAGACTATACTGACGCTGATCCATTCCTTAACGGTGCGGTAGGAATGAGAATAACGGGCGCTACGGCTAAATATGACAATATTAAGGTAACGCTTAAAGAAAACGAGTAACAAACTTATCGGGCGCAAAGGCTGTAAAGCTTTTGCGCCCGGACAATGCAGAAGACTGAGGAAATGGTGGAAATGTCAGAAAAAAAGCGCCCCGTAGCCGTGATAGACTCGGGACTCGGTGGTATAAGTGTTCTTAATCACTTGCTCACACAGCTTCCAAATGAAGATTTTGTTTATTTCGGCGATACGGCAAACGCTCCGTACGGATCGAAAAATACAGAAGATGTGCTTGAGCTGACGGTAAGAAATATTCGGATGCTTGCGGAAAAATATTTTGCCAAGGCGGTAGTGATAGCCTGCAATACGGCAACAGGCGCGGCAGCGGAAAAATGCAGAGAGCTTTTCACGAATATGCCGATAATCGGAATAGAGCCGGCAATAAAGCCTGCGGTCACAAAAAGCGGCAAGGACGATCCAAAAGTGCTTGTTATGGCAACACCTTTGACACTTTCGCAAGAAAAATTTGTTCATCTTGCGGAAAAGTATAATCCAAACGCCGATCTGATTCCACTACCGTGTCCTGGACTTTCGCAGGTCATAGAAGAGGGAGCAGACGAAAAAAAAGTAAACGCCCTGCTCAAAAAGCTGTTTGCAGATATTGACTGTGAAAATATCGATGCAGTTGTCTTGGGATGTACTCATTATCCGCTCGTGTCGGATAGTATTTCAAAATATTTTGCAGGTGCAGTTATTTACGACGGCGGTCTTGGAACCGCTGTGCAGACAAAAAGAAGACTTTCCGAGTTAAATTTGCTTGAAAACGGAACTGAAAAAGGAAAACTTACTATCATAAACAGCTCCGAGGATAAGAATTTTGAGATTCTTGCACGCAGATATATAGAAATTTGTAGTTAAATCTGTTTTTATAAGGAAATGATAAAATGATAAATAATGCAGTTATAAATTCTTTAAAGGAAAGACGAAGCGTGCGTAGCTTCAGCGATAAACAAATTACAGATGAAGAGCTGAATACAGTTCTTGAAGCGGGTACTTACGCGCCTACGGGAAGAAATCTGCAGGCTCCGCTGATAGTGGCTGTGCGTAGTAAGGAAACAGTAAAAAAGCTTTCGGAGCTTAATGCGGCTGTAATGGGAAGCGATGGAGATCCGTTTTACGGTGCACCCTGCGTTGTTGTAGTATTTGCAGACAGAAACGTACATACCTATCTTGAGGACGGAAGCCTTGTAATGGGAAATCTCCTCAACGCGGCTCACGCGTGCGGACTTGCAAGCTGCTGGATACATAGAGCAAAAGAGGTCTTCGAGAGTGAAGAAGGCAAAAAGCTTATGAGAGCGTGGGGCGTGGATGAAAAATACGTGGGAATAGGCAACTGTATTCTGGGATATTCTGCAGAGCCTCTTCCCGAAGCAAGACCGCGCAAGGACGGATATATAATAAAGATAGACTGAAATGATCCTATGAAAGGAATGTGTATAATAAAATGATATCTACTATGAAAAAAATATGCTGTATGATACTTATCGCGGCAATGCTTCTCCCCGTTTTCTCGGGATGTAAGGAAGATCCAGAAGAAAAAAATCTCCTTTTCTCCGAAGGACTCATATCCGTCTACGTTGACGGTAAATGGGGCTTTATGAATAAAAAGGGAGAAATGCAGATAAAGCCTAAATATGATTCGGTTACAGAATTCTCCTGCGGTCTTGCGGGCGTAGGTATAGACGAAAAATACGGATATATAAACACAGACGGCGAGATTGTAATTCCGATCAAATATGACGGTATTGCATCGTTTTCCGAGGATATTGCACTTGTGTACGTCGGCGAGGAATATAAATATATCGATACGAAGGGAAATTTCCTCTTCGATAAATCGTTTGAATTTGCCGATAGCTTCCACGAGGGTATGGCACTTTTCAGCGAAGGTGAAAAATTCGGATATATAAATAATAAGGGCAAGGTAGTGGTAGAGCCTAAATATAAGCTCGCATCACGATTCTCAGAGGGCCTTGCAGGTGTAAGAGACGCAGAGAGCGACCTTTGCGGATTTATCAATAAAAAGGGCAAGCTCGTTATAGACTGCCTCTATACGGAAGCAAATCTTTTTAAGGACGGATGCGCAAGAGTAAGCGTGCAG
Organism: Clostridia bacterium; assembly: GCA_017532425.1. GTDB lineage: Bacteria > Bacillota > Clostridia > Oscillospirales > CAG-272 > SIG672. The sequence goes on from JAFXJH010000009.1 coordinate 23,282, forward strand.
GGAAGCATAGGCTATATAAATAAGGATGGTGAGTTTATACTCAGAACAAGCCTTAAGGCAGATGAATTTTCCGAAGGCTATGCACGTTATACCAACGACGATAAGCTTTTCGGCTTTATCGATATGTCAGGTAAAAAGGTAATAAAGTGCGAGTATAATTTCGCAGGCCCATTTTCAAACGGCCGCGCACTCGTGTATACGACAGATGATAAGGTCGGATATATAGATACAAACGGTAATTACGCGGTAGATCCGGTATACGAGCTCTTCTATTCGGAAGCGAGCGCAGGATTTTCCTTCTCATCGGATGGATACGTAATCGTTCTTAAGAATGAAAAATTCGGCGTGGTCGATAAAAACGGTAAGGTAATACTTGACTGTATATATGACGGTCTCGACGGAAATCTGGTAATTCTTTCGCCCTTCGGTTAATAAAACTATATAAGCTCGGACAGTATCGTGTTTGATACAAGAAAACCTTCGGACGTGAATTTGAGATGTCCGCTGTCAAGTACCATAAATTTTGGTATGTACGGCTTAGCAAGCGAAATTAATTTTTCTTTTGCAGAGCTTCCGAATTTCTTTTCAAAGCTGTCGAGCGATAATCCCTTTTCAAGTCTGAGAGAAAGAAAAATGTACTCTTCTTGCCGGTCTTCATCGGTGAGAAGGGTACATTCTGCATATTCGGGCATATGTCCTTCTCTGACGGCACTTATATAAGCGTTTATGCTTCGGTCATACGAATATCGCACGGAATCAATAAATGAATGTGCGGCAGGACCGAGAGCGAGATATTCACCGCACTCCCAGTAGCGCATATTGTGGCGGGAATAGTGCCCGTCTTTGGCAAAGTTGCTGATCTCATACCGCTCGTAACCAAGCTCGGCAAGATATCTGACGGCAGAAAGATACATTTCGGCTTGCGTGTCGTCGCTTGGTAAAACGAGAGTGCGGTCACGTCCGAATTTCGTGTCGGGCTCTACACGAAGACCGTAAAGCGAGATGTGCTCGGGTGAGAGTCTTGCGATGTCGGATATAGAGCGCAAAAGAGAATCGGTCGTCTGAAGAGGAATTCCGTACATGAGATCGACGCTGATATTGCTTATGCCGGCTTTGCGTGCCATATTAAAGCTGTCGCAAAACTCACTAAAGGTGTGGATGCGCGAAAGCTTGCGAAGCTCGTTGTCATTTGAGCTTTGACATCCGAGGCTGAGACGGTTTACGCCGCCTTCGGTCATGGCGCGAAGCTTCTCCTCGGTCAGAGTTGCGGGATTTGCTTCGACTGTAAATTCGGCAGCTTCCGATATCTTGAAATTTTCCCGTAAAGATGCGAAAAGCTTTTCAAGCAGCGAAAACGGAAGAATTGAGGGTGTGCCGCCGCCAACGTATATACTTGAAAATACCGTGTTCGAAAATTCCGAGGACATTATTTCCGCGCTGCGGCATAAAGCGTCGACGTAATCGCTTTGAATAGATGTTTTTTCATTTCCCGCAAGCGAATAAAAATCACAGTAAGCGCATTTCGCAGCACAGAATGGAATGTGTATGTATAGACCGCGGTCGAGCATACTTTTTTCTCCTTATAAATAATAAGTCCGGATTTTTTTGCAAAAGCTCATTTTTGCTTGATAAAATTATCGAGATCGATTAACAGAGGGAAGGGAAAAACCATCTCAAACGCCGAAGTTTTTTCCCTTCCCTCAAACTCCCAACCTTTTTCCTTGGCTAAAAGCTTTTTTGTATTATTGTGTCTTCAGTATTTAGGAAACTTTTTCAGAAAAGTTTTTGAAGGTTCTTAGGAACCTTTTTTCAAAAAGTTTCTTAAATGTTAGTTTGTTGATTTACTTGCGAATATCGCGTTTACGTTGTCAAAGTAGAATCTTTTTCGGAAAAGTTTTTGGAGTTCCAAGAACCTTTTTTCAAAAAGGTTCTTGGCTTATTCGTCAAGCTTGAGTACAGCCATAAGTGCTTCAGGCGTAACCTCTACGCTGCCGAGCATACGCATC
>JAFXJH010000124.1 GCA_017532425.1 Clostridia bacterium
AATGAAATCGTTGCATAGCAACGATGAAATCTTCACTTCGTTCAGATGAAATCCAAGGCGAAGCCTTGGATGAAATCAAATCCGTTTAACTTCAACCCTGCGAAGCAGGATTTCACCGCGATAGCGATTTCATCCACCATGGGTGGATTTCACCCGTTGAAGACGGATTTGACTGCGTGATACTCCGTTAAGAGTATCACGCTAAACTGCCACCGTTTTTTTGTATAAAAGGCTTTTGGGGTTTCACCCCAAACCCCATTCAAGGAACTTTTGAAAAAGTTCCTTGAAAATCCTCAAAACTTTTCTTAAAAGAAAAAAGGTTTTTTCAGCAAAGTTTTTGTGGGAAGTTTGAAACCCACTTTTTGAAAAAAGTGGGTTTCAAGGTTTAAAGTATCTTACTGTCCATAACAATAGTTACCGGGCCGTTGTTTATGAATTCACATTCCATATGAGCGCCGAAGACACCGCGTCCCACGTCGCCGGGGATGAGCTTTTCAAAGCCTTCGCAGAAATACTCGTAGAGGGCGTTGGCTTCGGCGGGGGGAGCCGCGTTGAAATAATCGGGGCGGTTGCCCTTGGCGTAGTTTGCAAGGAGGGTGAACTGCGAGATAACGAGGGCAGAGCCTCCGACGTCGTTGATCGAGAGATTCATCTTGTCGTTTTCGTCGCAAAAGATGCGGAGCTTAGATATTTTTGTCATGAGCTTGTCGGCGTCCTCTTCGGTGTCGCCGCGAGCTACTCCGAGGAGAATGGCAAGACCGTGACCGCAGGTGCCGACGGTTTCGCCGTCAACCCTGACAGAGGCGCGTAAAACTCTTTGAATAACTGCTATCATCGTGACGACCTTTCCTCGCTTATTCGATCGTGTACTGACCTGCGCCGAGCTCGAAAACAGCGGTGCTTCCGCACTTTTCGTATGGAATCTCAACAGAGTTCACAAGAACGGAATCGCACTTGCCGATAAGCGGGAAGATAACGGTCGCGCTTGTGTTTTCGGGAATGGTAACGTTAAGGGTGAATTTGCCGTTCGTTACGTCCCAAGCACTCTTTATGAGTCCGCTTACAGAATTGTAGGAGGCTTTTACGAAGGTGATACGCTTCTGACCTTCGGGAAGCTCGTCGTCGCTTCTTGTGTCGGGTCTGGGCGCGAGGAAGAAGTGCTTGAATGCAGGCGCCTTGGGGTCCTTCGCGATTCCCGCCATGCTTTCAAACATCCATTCGGAAACTGCACCGTAAGCGTAGTGGTTGTAGGAGTTCATACCAACGTCGCCGAATCCGGTTTCGAGGGTGTAAGAATTCCAGCGCTCCCAAACGGTGGTAGCACCCTGACGCAGGCTGTATATCCAGGAGGGATTTCCGCCCTGAAGAAGGAGAGAATATGCAAGAGCATCTTCGCCGACCTCGCTGAGGGTCTGATTCAGCATTCCCGTGCCGACAAATCCGGTTGAAAGCTTGTATCCGTTTGCTTTTATCTTGCTTACGAGAGCCTTTATGCAGTTTTCGCGAACTTCGCCGTCAACAAGTCCGAAACGGAGGGCGATAAGATATGTGCACTGAGTGCGCTCGGTGAGGTCGCCGTCCTTGACGAAGCGCTCGTTGAACTTTGCCTTGACCTCTTCAAAGATCTGCGCGTACTTCTTCGCATCGAGATCGTAGCGGTCGCCTTCCTTTTCGGAGAGTTCTGCGGCAATCTTAGACATAAGATCGGCATCGTTTGCGTAGGTCGTGAAGGAAATGTATTCCTTGGAGGTGGGCTCGTAGCTCAGCCAGTCAGCGTATGCGTTGGGACGTCCGCCGAGAGGATAGGTCGCGAGCTTTTCCATATATTTTATCATCGAATCGTAGTGATCCTCAAGGAGAGAGCGGTCACCGAAGAAGAGATATATCTTGTAGGGTACGATAAGGGTAGCGTCTGCCCAGGATGCGTTGTTCATGCTTGCATTGCCGTTGAGTACGGAGGGGATAACGTCACCGACAGATCCGTCCTCTCTCTGGCTGTCGCGCACGTCGCGCGCCCACTTGCGGAAGAATCCGTTTACGTTCGCATTGTATGCGGCAGCACCGCAGAATACCTGCGTGTCGCCCGTCCATCCGAGACGCTCGTCGCGCTGAGGACAGTCGGTAGGTACCGAGAGATAGTTGCCTCTCTGACCCCAGATTATGTTGGAGAAGAGTCTGTTGACCTCTTCGTTTGAGCATTCAAAGGTCGATATCTCTTCGGTTTCGGAGCCGATAACCTCTGCCTTGATGAAATCTATCTCAACGTCGCCGTCGCAGGTGACCTCAAGATATCTGAAGCCGTAGAATACGTGGGTGGGGAAATATTCCTCGCCGTTTTCGTCGCCCTTGGCGATATATACCGTTCTTGCAAGCGCGGAGCGGTAGTTTTCAATGTATGCACTGCCCTTGGGACCGTCGTTGGCTCTCGATTTGAGCCCGCTGTCGTTGAGGAATTCTGCACAGTATATCTCGGTCGTAACGCCGGATGCGGTCTTTACCGAGATGTGCGGTCTGCCCACGAGATTCTGACGGTAATCGAGCACGAGGGTCTGACCCTTGTGAAGGGTTATTTTTTCGCAGTCTGTGCCGACCTTGGTAAGTACGGTGTTTATCTCGCCGAAGTCGCTTCCGTTGTCCTTTGTGCCCTCGTAAACGGTTGCGCTGAAGGGTCTGCGCGCAAGATGCTCTCTGACTCTGATGAAGGGTGCTTCTGCGGGAGATATCTCGCCGTCAAAGCCGGTGAATATTTCACAGCATTCCCACGCAGAGAGCTCGGGGGACTCGAGGGGGGACTTTATGCGTGCGTCGAAATACTCGCCGTCGTAGATGTCTGCATAGCGGATAGGACCGCCCAGAGTGGATTCCCACGTAGTGTCGGTGTTTATGCTTACTGCCTCGCCGTTTGCGAGCTTTATGTCAAAGGAAGCGATAGCCGCGGTCTTTTTGAAGCTGTAGCAACCAAATGATATTCTTCCGCTCCACCATCCGCGTGTAACGACTATGCCGAGAGTGTTTTTGCCCTTTGCAAGAAGGGAAGTGATATCGTAAGTGAAGGAAAGCACACGCTTTCTGTATTCGGACCAACCGGGCTTGAGCTCATCGTATACGGTTTTTCCGTCGGAAATATTTCCGACGCGTACGCCGTTTACAAAAAGGTCGAAGATTCCGAGTCCCGAGAGCGTTACGATAGCATTTTCGGGGAAGTCGTTAAGATCTATCTCCTTTTTGAAATATACCGTGCTGTCATCGGGCTTAATGTGAAGATTTCTGTTGTTTCTTTCCTGTCTCCACGGATTGCCGAATTCGGTCGTTACCTGCTTTTTGCAAGATATCCAGCTTGCAAGACCTAAAGATAAAGCTTTCATAATTTTTTCTCCTCTTTTATTTAAAAGATAAATTTATTCAAAAGATAAATTCATTTAAAATTCGTATTTTTGTGTGGTGCTGACCGCCTTTTTCCAGCGGCTCGTGTGCTCGTCGCGCTCCTTTTCCGAGGCAATCGGGAGGAATTCTCTTTCGGTTTCGCGAAGAGAGGTCAAACTGTCCTCTGAAACGAGCCCTGCGCCGAGAGCAGCCATCATAGCCGCACCGAGAGCGGTCGTCTCAACGTTTGTCGGTCGGTCGACCTTTATGCCGAGAATATCCGACTGAAACTGCATCATAAAGTTGCTGACAGACGCTCCGCCGTCGACGTAGAGCGTTTTTATCTTGTTGCCCGAATCCTTTTCCATTTCGGATATAAGATCGTAGACCTGAAAAGCGATTCCTTCAAGCACGGCGCGGCAGATGTGTGCGCGAGAGCTTCCGCGAGTGAGTCCGAGAATGCTTCCGCGAGCGTACATATCCCAGTATGGCGAGCCGAGACCGGTGAATGCGGGCACGCAGGTGACTCCGCCGCAATCGGGAACGCTTTCGGCGAGTATGTCAGCCTCGCGCGATGAAGAGATCATTTTCAGCTCGTCGCGCAGCCACTGTATCGCGCTTCCCGCGTTGAAAACGCTTCCTTCAAGAGCGTAAAGTGTCTTTCCGTTGTAGCTCCAACCGATCGTTGTAATGAGATTCTGAGAGCTTACGGGTATCTCTCCCGTGTTCATAAGGGTAAAGCACCCCGTTCCGTAGGTGTTTTTCACGTCGCCCGGAGTGTAGCAGGTCTGCCCGAAAAGAGCCGCATGCTGATCTCCCGCGGATGCGCATATCGGAATACCGACGAGCTCCTTCGGGATATTTTCGCTTTCGATCACACTTCCGAAATCGGCTATGTTTTCCGCGACCTCGGGAAGAATATTCATAGGAATTCCGAGAATTTCGCAGAGCTTTTCGTCCCAGCATTTTCTATGTATATCGAAAAGCATTGTGCGCGACGCGTTCGTTACGTCGGTCATATGCCTGCCCGTGAGATTCCATATAAGCCAGGAATCGACCGTTCCGCAGAGGATATCACCGCGCAGAGCGGCTTCGCGTACTCCTTCAACGTTTTCAAGTATCCAGCTTATCTTCGTGCCCGAAAAATAAGCGTCGACGGGAAGCCCCGTGGTCTTTTTTATGTAGTCAGCGTGACCTTCCGCCTTCAGACGCTCGCAAATATCTGCGGTACGTCTGCACTGCCATACTATAGCGGGGAAAACCGGCTTTCCCGTGTGCTTGTTCCAGAGCGTGACCGTTTCTCTCTGATTTGTTATACCGATACAGCTCGGCTTTTCGCCAAGCTTTTCGATACATATGCGTGCGGTCTCAAGCTGTGCGGAGAGGATCTCCTCGGGGTCGTGCTCGACGTAACCCGGCTTTGGATAATACTGTTTAAGGGGAAGCTGCGCTACAGCGAGGGCGTTGCCTGCCGTATCAAAAATTATGGAACGCGAGGACGTCGTTCCCTGATCGAATGCAAGAATATACATAACTGCAGTTGCTCCTTTCGCAAGATGTGATATTATCACGTTTCTTTCTATATTGTAGCAAATCCGAGCGGCATTGTCAACCGAAAGATCAAGTTTTGCGGCAAAAGAAATAAGATCATAAAGTATATTTTTGATTGTAAGAAAAGTTTTTTTGTGATCCACTTTTTACAAAAAAGTGTTTTTCAAGAAAAGGGCAAATTGTACCCTTCGGGTGGAGGTCAATCATTCGCGGTAGGGGATGGGCTTGCTCCTCCCGTTTGTCGGTACGTACCGTCAGAGGCGGGCGATTCGTGAATCGCCCCTACGGGATGGTGGGGAATTCGCTCATATGTTGTAGGGGAGGGGTTCACCCCAAACCCCATTCAAGGAACTTTTGAAAAAGTTCCTTGTAAATTCTCAAAACTTTTCTAAAAATAAGTTTATTCTTTTCTTTTCGGAAAAGTTTTTCTGAAAAAACAACGCGCAGCCTAACGGCACCATCCGCCGCGTTGGGCGGCGCAGCAAAACCGACCATCCCTGTTGGGAGGTTTTGCAAAAGAGGGTTGGATATATAAGGAAGGGATTCGTCCCTTCCTTATATTGTTCTTTGGTTCGTTTCTGTCAATACAGAAATGAACAAAAAGACTTATATCCGCGTCTTTGCTGTGTTAGCACAGTACAAAAGTATCAGAGGCGTTTCGCCTCCCGATGTAAGTTGGACAGGGTCCACCACATCCCCCGCATCAAAGGAAAGGCTTGTAAGAGTTGTGCCCTTCGTATGAAATTTAATTTTACTCAAAAGGACCGCCGTGGATGCCGGTCCCTACAAAGTTAGCTCTTTTTTCTTTTCCCAAAAAGGTTTTCTGACAAAAGGTTCTGACAAAAAAGTTTCTTCTTTCCTTTTCAAAATATTGACTAAACACATTTAAAATGATATAATAAAATGAATTATTATGTTTACAGCTATAAAGCGTTATCGAAAGGAAAAAACATAGTGGAAATTATAGCAAGACTCGCAAAAGAATTTAAAATAAGTGAAAAAAGAGTAGAGGACACGGTCGCTCTTATCGACGAGGGCAATACTATTCCTTTTATCGCGCGTTACCGTAAAGAGGTGACGGGTGCGCTCGACGATCAGGTGCTTCGTAATCTTGACGAAAGACTTAAATATCTTCGCAACCTTGAAGAACAGAGAGAAAAGGTGCGCGCATCGATAGAAACTCTCGGATTTATGACAGAAGAAATATCGAAAGCACTCGATGAAGCCGAAACTCTTACCGAAATAGATGATATTTACCGCCCTTACCGCCCGAAGAGAAAGACGCGTGCATCGGTTGCTCGCGAAAAGGGCCTCGGACCGCTCGCAGAGGCAATATACGCGCAGGAAAAGAACTCGAAAACTCCCGAGGAAATGGCTCCCGAATATGTAAACGAGGAGCTTGGGGTAAACACGGCAGAGGAGGCACTTGCGGGTGCATCCGATATAATTGCCGAAATGATCTCGGACGATGCAGAGCTTCGCAAGCGTTTGAGATACGTTTGCTTTATGCAGGGTAAGATCTCCGCGTGTGCGGCAAAAGCTCCCGCCGAAGGCGAGGAAAAGCCCGATCTCGGCGTTTACGCAATGTACGAGAATTTCTCGGAGGCGCTGAATAAGATCGCCGGTCACCGCGTGCTTGCGCTTAACCGCGGCGAAAACGAGGAAATACTCAAGGTTACAGTTGAATTTGACCGTGCAAAGGCTATGAATATAGTAAAAATGCTCCACGTTACGGGTGCGGGCGCTTGCTCGCAGTTTGTCGAGACTGCCGCAGACGATTCGTACGACAGACTTATCTTCCCGTCGCTCGAAAGAGAAATGCGTACAACGCTTACCGACGAGGCAAACGAGTCTGCGATCAAGGTCTTCGCGCTCAACTTAAATCAGCTTCTTATGCAGCCGCCCGTTAAGAATAAGGTCACACTCGGTCTTGACCCGGGTTACAGAATGGGATGTAAGGTGGCTGTTGTTGACGGAACGGGTAAGGTGCTTGACACGGCGGTCGTTTATCCCGTGCCTCCCTTCAATAGGATAGAAGAAGCTAAAAAGAAGATAAAATCGCTCATAGCAAAGCATAGTGTAGAGATAATCGCTATCGGTAACGGTACCGCATCTCACGAAACAGAGGTCTTTGCCGCAGAGGTAATTAAGGAGATCGGCGGCGGAGTTGCTTATATGGTAGTAAGCGAGGCGGGCGCATCGGTCTATTCCGCATCGAAGCTTGCCGCAGAGGAATTCCCCGATTACGACGTAAACCTTCGTTCTGCCGTTTCTATCGCAAGAAGACTTCAGGACCCTCTTGCAGAGCTTGTTAAAATCGACCCCAAGGCAATCGGCGTCGGACAGTATCAGCACGATATGCCGCAGAATCGCCTGTCCGAGGCTCTTGACGGCGTAGTTGAATCTGCTGTAAACCGTGTCGGAGTTGACCTCAATACCGCATCCGTGCCTCTTCTTTCGAGAGTTGCGGGAGTAAACGCGACTGTTGCCAAAAATATAGTTGCATACCGCGAGGAAAACGGTGAATTTTCCTCGCGCGCAGAGCTGAAAAAGGTCCCTAAGCTCGGACCGAAGGCTTTTGAGCAGTGCGCAGGCTTCCTCAGAGTTCACGGCGGACGCAATTTCCTTGACAATACCGCAGTTCACCCCGAAAGCTATGCCGCAGCAAAGGAGCTCCTTGAAAAGCTCGGATATACTCCCGATGACGTTAAAAAGAACCGTATTTCTTCGGATATAAACGAAAAGATCGCAGAGCTGGGTAAAAACAAGCTCGCTGAAGAGCTCGGAATAGGCGTTCCCACGCTTGACGATATCGTGGCAGAGCTCTGCCGCCCGGGCAGAGACCCCCGTGATGAGCTTCCCGCGCCCATGCTCCGCACCGACGTGCTCGGTATCGAGAGCCTTAAAGAGGGCATGGAGCTTACCGGAACTGTCAGAAACGTAATCGATTTCGGCGCATTTGTCGATATCGGCGTTCATCAGGACGGACTCGTTCACATTTCACAGTTCGGAAAGTTCGTAAAGCACCCGCTCGAGGTCGTCAGCGTCGGCGATATCGTCACCGTATGGGTGCTCTCTGTCGACGTTAAGAAGGGAAGAATTTCCCTTACAATGAGAAAGCCGACGGCATAGCCGTCGCCTCGCAGTTTCGCTGCCGGACAGCAGTCCGACTTTTCGCTGGCGCGAAAACCGCAAACTGCTCCTTCGACCTTTATTTTTTCTTTTCAGCAAAGTTTTTGGAGATCCTTAAGAACCTTTTTACAAAAAGGTTCTTAAGTAGAGTTTAGCGGCTTCGCTTGCATACTGTAGTGTGTATTTTGCTGGCGCGAAAACCGCCAACTGCCCCTTCGACTTGTATTTTTTCTTTTCAGCAAAGTTTTTGGAAAGGTGTCGGAAAACCTTTTTACAAAAAGGTTCTTAAGTAGAGTTTAGCGGCTTCGCTTGCATACTGTAGTGTGTATTTCGCTGACGAGAAAACCGCAAACTGCCCCTTTGACTTGTATTTTTTCTTTTCAGCAAAGTTTTTGGAAAGGTGTCGGAAAACCTTTTTACAAAAAGGTTTTCTGACAAAGAAAACGGAGTAAAAAAATGATAGATATTCTTGCGCTTTGTCAGCGCATTGGACTTATGTTCGCTATGATGGCGATCGGATATATTATGAGAAAGGCGAAGCTCGGAGGAGAGAAGCTTCCGGGTGAGCTGTCGAATATGATACTTTATTTCGCACAGCCGGCTCTCATTATTTACACTTATATAATGGATTTCGATAAGAACATTCTCGAGGGAGCGCTCTGGGTGTTCGTTATATCGATCGTTTATCACGGAATAGTGTTTGCGCTGTCGCTCTGCTTCTTTAAGAAAGCACCCGAGGCGAAGAAAAAGGTGTACCGATACGGGATGATATTCTCAAACGCATCATTTCTCGGAATACCGCTCGTTCAATCGGTGGTGGGAGATACGGCGATAATATATATCTGTATATTCGTAATAGCCTTCAATATATACGCGTGGTCGGTGGGGTGCTATATCTATACGGGCGATAAAAAATATATGTCGGTAAAGAAAATGTTTATAAATCCCGCGACAGTACCGACTTATATAGGACTCGTTTTCTTCTTTACTCCGCTGAACACCTACGTGCCCGGCTTTGTAAACGAGCTGCTGATATATGTAAAAGAGCTCGTTGTGCCCGTTTCGATGATAATCGTCGGTCTGCGCTTTGCTGACCTTGATTTTAAGAGCGCATTTAAGGATAAATATCTGCCGCTTGCTCTCGTGCTGAGACTTTTTGTCGGACCGCTCATATCGTTTGCGCTGATAAAGACGGTTATGCTTTGCGGTGTGCCTCTTTCAAACGAGGTCGCCGTAACGATCATGATATGCTCGTCGACTCCGGTTGCGGTGTATGCAAGTATGATGGCTGAAAAATATAACGGAGATGCGGTCACAGCGGGAAAATACGTTGCCGTGTCCACCCTCTTCTCGCTCGTTACCATACCGATAGTATCCCTGCTTCTTTATCTCTGATACATATAATACGATAACAGAAAGGCTGTAAACTGTAAAATGAAACTTATACTTAACGGAGATATTAATCAATATTACGTTCAGACACTTTGTCTTATATTTTTCCCGGGATCGAAATTTTCCGAAAGCGAGGAAGTAACAGATGACGTGCCTGTCGTGACCGTGAATTTTAATGAGACCGAGGAGGCATTTTCGGCGTGGGCACAGATAAAGCTCGGTGACGCGGTCGCAGTCGGAGAGTGCACGGAGCTCAAGAAAAAGAAAAAAACCTACGTGGACCTTTCAAAGGTAGTGGTCGGAAAGGCGATGTTCGAGGCGGGAACAAAATTCTTCGCTCATACGCCGCCGTGGGGAATACTTACGGGAATACGCCCGTCAAAGATCGCAAGAAAGATGTATGATGAGGGTAACGATCCCGCACAGATAAGAAAAATACTCAGAAACGAATATCTGATGAGCACGAAAAAGGCGGCTCTTCTTACAAGTATTACGGTAAATGAGGCGAAGATCATAGATGAGATGCCGAAAGATAGCTGCAGCCTTTATATCTCCATTCCGTTTTGCCCGACAAGATGCGCATACTGCTCGTTTATATCCTTTGCGACGAAAAGACTGCTTTCGATGATACCCGAATACCTCGAGAGACTTCTTATCGATATCGACGGAGTTTTCGAAGTGATAAGGGCGCGCGGTCTTAAGCTTTCGACTGTATATATAGGAGGCGGCACACCGACGACACTCAGCGCACAGCAGCTTGATATTCTGCTTTCGAAGATAGAAGAAAATACGGACGTTTCGCTCCTCGAGGAATATACGGTCGAGGCGGGACGCCCCGATACGATAGACGCAGATAAGATAAAGGTCATAAAGGACCACGGAGTTACGAGAATAAGCATAAATCCGCAGACTCTTAACGATACCGTGCTTGAGGGAATAGGCAGAAGACATACGGCGGCAGATTTCTTCAGAGCTTACGAGATCGCGCGCGAGGGCGGAATACCTTATATAAACACCGACCTTATAGCAGGACTTCCGGGCGAGGGATACAGAAGCTTTTCGCGATCGGTAGACGAGGTGCTTGCGCTTCGCCCCGAAAACTTCACCGTGCATACCTTTTGCGTGAAAAAGGCGGCAGACGTCGCGAAGATCGGCGCGGACGTTTATTCTGCACCGGGCGGCGACGTAAGAAAGAGCGTGGATTATTCACAGCTCAAGGCAAAGAGTGCGCTCTATCTGCCGTACTATCTCTATAAGCAAAAGAATACGGTAGGAAATCTTGAAAACGTAGGCTTTGCGCTTCCCGGATGTGAGGGAAGATATAATATCTACATTATGGAGGAGCTTCACACGATATTTGCGGTAGGCGCAGGCTCGGTCACTAAAATGGTTGACCGTGAGCATAATATGATAGAGCGCTATTTTATGCCGAAATATCCCTATGAATATCTCTCACCCGAAAACAGCGAAACGATGAGAAGAGAGTATTTTGAAAAAATACGCGATTTTTATTCCCGACTTGATGCCGTAAGACGCGGCGATCTTGAAAAATAAGGGAATAAAGAAGAGATATAGCTGAATATAATCTTTTTGTAGTGACTTAAAACACAGGACGTCATTTTCTGATTAAAGTACAAAAGAAAGTGGGGACTGTCGGTTTTGAGATCGGAAAAGAAGCATATCCTTTTTTCGGGAGCGATAATTCTTGCTCTTGCGGGAGCGCTTGTAAAGGTAATAGGTCTTGTATATAAAATACCGCTGACCAATCTTATAAAAAGTGAGGGAATGGGGTATTTCAACTCGGCTTATACGATATATACCTTCTTTTATATGCTGTCGACGGCGGGACTTCCCGTGGCTATCTCGATGCTCGTTTCGCAGGCAAGGACGCTCGGAAATCGCGGACGCGTCAAAAAAATATTTTCTACGGCAACCGTCATTTTTCTTGCGGTAGGCATAGTCGGCAGCCTTTCCATGTTCTTTTTCGCCGATTTTTTCGCGAAAATGCTCGGAAATCCACCTGCCGCGCTCTCTATAAAGGCAATATCACCGACACTTTTCTTCGTGACGGCGATAAGCGTTTTGCGCGGATATTTTCAGGGGCATCAGTATATGCTTCCGACGGCGCTTTCGCAGATAGCGGAGGCACTCGGAAAGCTCGGATTCGGCATTTTTCTCGCATATACGGCAATAGAAAAGGAATATGGCTATGAAAAAGCATCGGCAGGTGCGGCGATCGGTCTTTCGATCGGTATGGGGCTTGCGCTTGTTTATCTCGCACTTACGGCGGTATTCTTTAAAAGCGAAAAATATTACGAATGTATTTACGATAATATGCCGTCGGGGAGCAGAAAAAGCATAATAAACGCGCTTGTGAAGGCGGCACTTCCGATAACCTTCTCGGCGTCGGTGCTCAGTATGTCAAATACACTCGACCTTGCGATAGTTATGCACGCGCTTGTAAAATCAGGACTCAGTTCTGCGGCTGCAAATGCGGCATACGGAAATTATACTGCGCTCGCCGTGCCCCTTTTTAATCTTCCGATAGTGCTTATAACTCCGATAGCGAGCACGGTCGTGCCCTATCTTGCGGGAGCGGTCTCTTCGGGAAGCAGTAAAAAAATATCGTCGGCGGTCTCGGTCTCTCTGCGCACGACAGCGCTGATATCATTTCCGTGCGCTATGGGACTATGCGCGCTTGCAGACCCGATACTGCGCCTCCTTTTTGACGATGCCTTGGCGCAGGCGGCAGCTCCGCTTCTCGAGCTTCTTGCTCCATCGGTCATATTTCTATCGCTTGCGACGGTTACAAACGCGCTTTTGCAGGCGCTCGGAAGACCTCTTGTGCCCGTTTTCTCGATGTTTGCGGGTGCGGCGGTTAAAATAATACTTTGTCCCTTGCTTATCGGACGTTTTTCGATAAAGGGCACGCCGATTAGCACATTTATCTGCTATTTTACGGTGTGCGCGATAAATTTCATCTTCATTTACCGTGATATGAAGGAAAAGCCGCGCTTTTTCGCGACCTTTATGCGGCCGCTTTTTGCATCTTTTGCTTCCTCTGTCGGCGCATCATATGCGTGCGCAAGACTTTCCCGTATTCTTGGGCAGGAGATTGCGTGCCTTGTGTCGATAGCGCTTGCGGCGGTGATATATTTTATACTTATAGTGATTACGAGATATCTTTCGGGCGAGGAGATACTTATGCTTCCGCGCGGAGAAAAGATACTGAAAATATTTGAAAAACTCGGACTTGTGAAAAAAAGTGAAAGGAAATCTTTTGAAAATGAAGGAAATCGAAATTTTAAAAGCCAAAGAAGAGCACAGAATCGAAGATCTTGTTGAAATAATGCGCATACTCCGCGCACCCGGCGGATGCCCTTGGGATATAGAGCAGACACACGAGTCGATAAGAAAAAATCTTATTGAGGAGACCTACGAGGTGGTCGAGGCGATAGACAATAAAGATATGACTCTTATGAGAGAAGAGCTTGGCGACCTTCTTTTGCAGGTAGTCTTCCACGCGCGTATCGCAGAGGAAAACGGATATTTTAATTTTGACGACGTGTGTAACGATATCTGCAAGAAGCTTATAATCCGTCATCCCCATATTTTTGCCGACGTAGAGGCAGACACCTCCGAAAAGGTGCTTGAAAACTGGGATAAGATAAAGATGAAGGAAAAACAGCAGAAGACACCGGTAGAATCTATGGACAGCGTTTCGCGCGCGCTTCCTTCGCTTATGCGCGCAGAAAAGCTTGCCTCCAAGGCGGCAAAGTCGGGACTTGATAAAACGAGCCTCGAGGAAAAGGTCGGTCAGCTTCTTCTGCTCACCGCTTCGATATGCAGAGAGTGCGATATCGACGGCGAAAAGGCTCTTTACGATGCCTGCGAAAAGATGATAGATGAAAAAAGAGAAGAGGAAAAAACAGGCAAATGAGAATAGATAAATTTCTTAAGGTATCGCGTATAATAAAGCGACGCACGGTCGCAAACGATGCCTGCGACGGTGAACACGTCGTTGTAAACGGAAAGAGAGTAAAGGCCTCCTATAACGTCAAGGAGGGCGATATAGTCGAGATAATTTTCGGTGCAAAGACCCTTAAATTCAAGGTGCGCGACGTGCGCGATAACGTGCCGAAAAACGAAGCCGACTCAATGTACGAGATAATCGCCGAATAAGGTCATAAAAAAACTGCCTGCCGAATAAAATTAAGCATATAAATACTATGCTTCGGGAGGTAAAAATGAATAGGGAAGAGAGCGAAAAAATATCGTACGGGCGCGCTGTTATCGAAGAGAGAAAAACGCTTGCGCTCACCTGTATTGAAAATATAGTAAGCTTTGACGAGAGCTTTCTCCTGCTCGACTCGCGCGCATCGCTTGTAAGCGTGGAGGGCGAAGGACTTCAGATACTCAAAATGGACGTGGACAGCGGAGAGGTCATTATCGTCGGAAAGATAAATGCGCTTTCCTATGCTGATAAAAAGAAGGGAGTCAAGCGGCTCGGAAGCATCTTTCGAGGCGGTAGACGCTCGTGAGCGGTGAGCTTTCGCATATTCTTCTCGCACAGCTTCTTTTTCTGTCGACGCTATTTGGCTTTTTGGCGGGAGCACTCTACGACGTCTTCCGCGTGAGGAGAATTGCGGTGAAGATACCTCTGCTATGGCATTTCGAGGACTTTTTCTTTATGATCTTTTGCGGAGCGGTCTACTCTCTGCTCTTTTACGCACTTAACAGCGGACGGGTAAGAGGCTTTGCATTTGCGGGCGGTATAGTCGGATTTTATCTCTACAGGAAAACGCTCGGAAGGCTTGTTATGGCGGCGTCCGAAAGGATAATAGCCTTTGTAAAATATATTTTCTTGAAAGTAATACTGCCTCCGATAAGATTTGTGATGAATATTATAAAGCGTGCGCTGATGCTTGCCGTACGTACGATATCTCTTGTATTCGGAAAAATATCGATAAAGATCGGAAGAACTCGGACAAAGAAAAAGCTTGAAACGATTTCAAAGAGTGCCCGCAGGGGATTTCTTGTAAAATAAAAAATAAAATAGGAAAATATCAAAGAAAGAGGATATTTCAAAGTGAAAAGAGGAAATTTTTTTGTTATAATGCTTTTTGCCTTTCTTATAGTTGCATCCGTGTTTACTATAGTCGGTCTGCAGAATAAGCTTAACGACCTTCGCGCAGACTACGAGGAGCTCGAAAAGATGGTGGTAGACTATAAGGACGAGGTAGATGAGCTTAAACACGAGCTCGAAAGCGAGATAGACGACGAATACGTCGCAAGGATCGCGCGCGAGCGTCTCGGATACCATATGCCAGGCGAAAAAATATTCTACTTCGGCGGTTACGGAAAATAAGCATAAGGAAAAACGAAAATGAGAGTAGTTGAAACGAAAATAATAGCCGAAACGGTTGAAAAGCTCTTTTTAGATGCAAAT
Organism: Clostridia bacterium; assembly: GCA_017532425.1. GTDB lineage: Bacteria > Bacillota > Clostridia > Oscillospirales > CAG-272 > SIG672. Next base: position 14,888 of record JAFXJH010000124.1, read on the forward strand.
TGCACACTTCCGTGCGACCTTGAGGAAAGAATAAGATCTGCCGTCTCTTGCGAAAGCAGGGAGCTTGCAAGGGAAGCGCTCGGTGTTATAGCAGACAATCTTGACGAGGCAAAAAAATACGATATTCCGATATGTCAGGATACGGGTATGGCTATAATCCTTGCAGAGGTCGGAAACGAGGTCTTCATAGACGGAGATTTCGAGGACGCGATAAACGAAGGCGTGTCGAAAGCCTATTTTGACGGCAAGCTGCGCTGTTCTGTGGTTGCAGACCCTCTTTTCGACCGCAAAAACACAGAAAATAACACCCCTGCGATCATATATACGCGCATCATAAAAGGAGATAAGATAAAGCTGACCGCGCTACCGAAGGGCTTCGGAAGCGAAAACAAGAGCCGTATCAAGATGTTCAATCCCTCGGCAAAGCCGTCGGATATCGTCGATTTTGTTGTCGAAACTGTAAAGATAGCAGGAAGTATGCCTTGTCCGCCTCTCGTTGTAGGCGTTGGCATCGGCGGAAGCTTTGATTATGCCGCTTTTCTTTCAAAAAAAGCTCTTTCGCGCGATATCTCACTCAGAAATCCTGACGAAAGATATGCTTCGCTTGAAGAAGAGATGCTGAACAGAATAAACGCGCTCGGTATCGGTCCGCAGGGCTTTGGCGGAAACACGACCGCTCTTGCCGTGAATATTGAAGAGTATCCGACGCATATCGCGGGACTTCCCGTAGCGGTGAATATCTCCTGCCACGTCACAAGACACGCATCGGCGGAAATATAGACGTATGCGATAATACTGAAGCTGTAAAAGCACAGAGGATTTTGAGATTCTCTGTGTTTTTTTGCACAAATGTGAACTTTTTGTAAACTGTAAAATAAAACTGTGACAAATCGGCAAAAATATCGTCTATATATATGAAAGGAAAATTTGTCCTTTTCCATTTATCTGTTATGGAGGTAAAAACCATGAAAAAACTGATTGCACTCATACTCTTACTGACGATGGCTGCTAACGTTGTCAGCTGCTCGATGCAGGTACGTGCAAAAAACCTTATGGACGGTATCACGCCAAATGAGATAGCTGCCGCAGAAAGCCTGAGTGAGCAAAATCCCGCAGTTACCGATTTTGCCGTTCGTCTTTTCAAAGCGAGCGAGGAAAGCGGAAAGAATACGCTTATCTCACCGCTGTCGGTTCTTTGCGC